>CAYWMC010000023.1:0-14985 GCA_964459345.1 uncultured Klebsiella sp.
CGGCAGGCGTGGCCGCCACACGGATGGCAGCGAGGGACGCATCCAGAATGGCCAGTCCTTCTTCCCACTCGTGCGGCTCCAGCAGCAAGCTGGGGATCAGACGCAACACCGCATTGCGCGTTGGCGTCACCAGAAGTCCCCGCTCGAGGCAGGTCGATGTCAGCGCCGCGACCTGCGCATCGCTGTGCAGCTGCAGCCCCAGCAGCAGGCCTTTGCCGCGCACGTCCATCAGGATGTCAGGATAACGCTGTGCCAGCAGCCGCAGGTCCGCCAGAGCGCGCTGCCCCAGCTGCGCCACACGCGCGGCAATGTCATGGTCGACCAGCCAGGACACCACGGCACTGGCCACCGCACAGCCAAGGGGATTGCCGCAGTACGTGCCGCCATGATCTCCCTTGGTCACGCCCGCCGCGACGGCATCGCTTACCGCGAAGGCTGCAAACGGGAAGCCGCCGGCAATGCCTTTGCCCATGGTCAGAATGTCCGGCTGCACACCTGCAGCGTCCACGGCAAAGAAGCTGCCGGTGCGGCAGAACCCGGTCTGCACTTCATCCGCAATGAACAAGGCACCGTGTTCCTTGCACAGCTGCGCCACCGCCTGCAGATAGCCAGGGGGAGCCACACGCACCCCGCCCTCGCCTTGAATGGGTTCCAGAATGACGGCCGCGACATCGTCAGCAAGCGCCTCTCGCAGTGCTGCGATGTCGCCAAAGGGCACGAAATGATTGCCGGGCACCTGCGGACTGAAGCGTGCGCCATTCTCGGGACCACCGGACAAGGACAGCGTGGCCAGCGTGCGCCCGTGGAAGGAGCTTCCCGCTGCCAGCACGCGGGTGCGGCCGGTGACCTTGCGCGCGAGCTTGACCGCCGCATCATTGGCTTCCGCGCCGCTGTTGGCGAAGAACACCCGATGCAGACCCGCAGGCAGAAGGGGCTGCAACTGCTGCAGCAACCTGGCGCGGATTGGCGAATAGGTGAATCCGGAATTGGGGTTCTGCATCAGCTTGCCGGCCTGCTCGACGATGGCCTGCACGATCACAGGATGGGAATGGCCCAGACTGGTAACGCCCCAGCCGGCCGTAAAGTCCAGCCAGGCCCGGCCCTGTTCATCCCAGACACGGGCGCCCAGTCCGCGCTCGAAGGCCACGGGTTGTTTCATGCACACTGACAGCGCGAGGCTGTCTTCTATCTCGATCGTTTTCATAAGCCCTCCGGCTTTTTTCAAGGCAAAAAAAAACCTCCAGGAGTCGGGACGCCTGGAGGTTTTGGTTCGGTGGTTCAGTATTGCTTAGAGAGTCTCAGGCATCTCCGGTGAAAAGGCGCTTGTCGCGCGCGCACGACGACGGGCCGCGGCGGAACGCGCGGCCTGCATGGCGGCTGCCATGGCAATTGCGAACAATGTGCTGATCGTTGTGTTCATGGGATTCCAGACACCGCGTGCGAAATTGCACGTCAGGTTTGAGGCGGGCGAATCTATGTGATCTACTTGGCCAAGTCAACCACCAGTTCAAGGCATCAGCGGCATGCACACCACGCCCCCTACAGCCGGACACCCTTCTGCACGCCTGCGGCGCTGCGTGCTGATGGCGGTCTTTGCCTGCACAATGCAGGGCGGGCCCCTGTTCGCGCAGAACGCCGCCACTGCTGACAGCAGCACCCAGCGCGCCATCGAGCATGTGGCAAAGGTGGAGCAGTACGAGAATGCCATCAGTGCCCTGCAGAGTGCCCATGGTCCGTTCGACACACGCCTGCTGGAGCCCTTGCAGGGTTTGATCGGCACGCACATCGAGAATGCCAGTTTCGACCAGGCCTTTGTCCTGCTCGACCAGCAGTTGCAGATTCAGCGCATCAATCATGGCCTGTATTCCGCGGAACAGATCCCGATCATCGAGACCATGCTGGAACTGCAATCGCGCGCCGGCGATTGGCAGCGCATCAATGACACCCTGCAATACCTGAGCTGGTTGTACCAGCGCGATGAGTCGCTGCCCGCCGAGTCACGGCTGGCGGGGCTGAAGAGCGTGGGTGCCTGGCATCTGCGCGCACTCGAGCAGGATGAGCGCGTACGGGAAGCGCACCATCTGGTGCGCCTCAGCCATCTGGAAGACAAGGCTGCCACTCTGGCGGAAGAGCAACTGGGCGCGGAGAGTGAGGCACTCGTGCCCTATCTGTACGACAAGTCAGTGGCCGAACTGTACATCGCACTGGCCATCATGCTCACCGACGACACCTCCCAGGACCTGATGCTGGAAACCGAAGGGCTGCGCAATCGTGGCGGGCTTGGCGGAGGCAGCGGCGCGGGCGGGCTGGGCGTCGCGGAAGTCGAAGCCATCTATGGCTCGCGGGCCAGCACCGTGATTGAACGCTCCTTCAAGGCAAACATGGGCGCCAGCTACTCGGAGCTGGAGCGCATTCGGGACATCTTTGCAGGCACTGGCAATCGCGAAGCCGAAGCGATGGCGCTGCTCAGCATGGGCGATTCGGTGCTGATGCGTCAGCAGTTCGAAGACCGGCCCGGCAATTTTGCCGGCGTGCGACGCGGGACGCCATCGGCGGGCTCGGCCATGATGCCGTACAGCGATGCCATGGCTCTGTTTGCCGAGGCCGGCATCGACAAGGCCCTGATCGACGCCCTCACCCGCTGTCCGGTGATGCTGCCGATCACGGTATTCCACGCGACCGTCACGGCGGCAACCCCGCACTGCGATCATGTGGCGGAACCGGTGTCCTACACGCTGGCTGACTACGATCTGATTTCGACGCTGATTCCCGGCCTGGAGGGCAAGGCGGAAAGCCCGGAAGGCACCCTGGAAGCGCAATTGCGCTTCAATGTCCGCACCAACGGGCAGGTGAGCAATATGGAAGTGGTGAGTATCTCGATCGACAACACCCCCAATCGCGTCAAGGTGCGCAAGCTGACCGAACTGATGCAGTTCCGGCCCGCCATGCGTGACGGCACGCCTGTCCGTGCTGAGAACGTGCAGCTTACCGTGCGCCTGCCCGCTGCCAGGGAATAGGACCGACTGCGCTCTTCAGTCCCTGCGCCGCGTCTCCAGCACTACCCCCGCATCCACCAATGCCTGCACGGCGTCCTGGCTCAGTCCGTATTCCAGCAGAATCTCCCGCGAATGTTCGCCATAACGCGGCGGCAAACGGCGCAGGCTGCCGGGTGTACGGGAAAACTTGATGGGCGTGCCGGTCATCCTGTACCAGTCCTGCTGCACGTTCATGTCGCGATGTTGCGTATGGGGATGTGCCACCACCTGGGCGGTATCGTGGATCGGGCCCGCCGGCACTCCAGCTTCCAGCAGCTGATTGCACAGCGCGGCGCCGTCGATCTTCATCAACCTGGATTCGAGTTCGGCCTTCAGATCGGCGCGGTATGTCACCCGGTCGATGTTCTTCAGGAAGCGCGGATCTTCTGTCAGTTCAGAGCAACCCAGCAGCTCGCACAGTTTCGCAAATGCCGCGTCATTGCCGGCGCCGATGAAGATGTCCACGCTGCGGGTGCGAAAGGTGTCATAGGGACTGATATTGGGATGGGCGTTGCCGGTGGCCACTGGCACCTTGCCCGACAGCCTGTAATTGACGATGTGCGGGTGCATCAGCGAGACAGCGCAGTCATACAGGGTCATGTCGATGAACTGGCCCAGGCCGGAACGTTCACGCTCCGCCAGCGCCATCAGGATGGCCACGGCCGAATACAGCCCGGTGCCCATGTCCACCATCGCCACGCCCAGGCGCGTCGGATTGCCGCCAGCCTCGCCATTGACGCTGAACCACCCCGCCATGGCCTGCACGATGGCGTCGTAGCCAGGATAGCCGCCCAGCGGACCATCGGCGCCAAAACCGCTGATCCGGCAGTGTATCAGGCGCGGAAACCGCGTCCGCAGCACGTCTTCATACCCAAGGCCCCACTTCTCCATGGCACCTGGCTTGAAGTTCTCCAGCAGGATGTCGGCGCCCTCGAGCAGACGCAGCAGCACCTCGCGCCCCTCCGGCTTCGTCAGATCCAGCCCGAGGGAACGCTTGTTGCGGTTGACGCCGATGTAATAGGCCGCGTCGCCCTCGTGGAAAGGAGGGCCCCAGTCCCGGGTTTCATCACCGCGCGGGGGTTCAATCTTGAGCACTTCAGCGCCGTGATCGGCCAGCACCTGGGAACAATAGGGCCCGCCCAGCACGCGGGACAGGTCGATGATCTTCTTGCCACTGAGGGCACTGCCTGCGGGTAGCGGTTTCATCAGAGCGCCTCGTCACGGGAGGCCTGCAACAGGGCAGGCAGGAAGAATTCTGCCACCAGCAGCGGCTGGTCATGCAGATAGAACAGGGAACGTCGCCCCCAGACAGAGTCGGACTGGGTCAGCTCCAGCTGATAACGGCGCAGTGCCGGGTCACGGAACAGAAACTCGCCAAGAGGGCGCTCGTCCAGCCTGCGCAGACGCTTTAGCGGCCCCTGCATGCTGCTGATCGGAATCAGCGAATGGGCCGCCACCCACGGCGTGTCGCCGCATTGCAGCAACACCTTGCGCGACCACAGACGCTGCCGCGCCACATGGGGCTCGAAACACTGCAGCAAGGACGGCGATGTGTGGCGAATCCAGCACTCTTCCAGCACGCGGACATTGAATTCGCTGCCCGCCAGCGCCTTGAGGCGGGAAGTCAGAGACCCGGGATCCAGCAACCAGGATTGCAGTAGCGGCTGCGGACGGGGAACGACCTGCGCGGCGGGTTTCCAGAGCAAGCCAGAGGCTTCCAGTCCAGGCCATGATTGCGGAGAAGCGTCGCTCAATGCACACCTGCCACTGACTGCCCGAAGCGGGCAAGAGTTTGACTAGCCATTGCAAACGAAAACCCCCGGAGCCGTGAGGCCCCGGGGGTCGGTATGACGAATTGCCTGAGCGATCAACGCTGTTCGAAACGCTCGAACGTTGTGGTGATCACACTTTCCACGCGACGGTTCTGAGCGCGGCCATCAGCCGTGTCATTGCTCGCCACCGGACGGGCTTCGCCGAAGCCCTGTGCACGTACGCGGTTGGCAGCGATGCCGAACTGGTCGATCAGCGCCTGACGCACCGCGTCTACACGACGCTGAGACAGACTCTGGTTGTACTCGTCAGTGCCCATGGAGTCAGTGTGACCTTCCAGAGCGGCGACAGTATCAGGGTGTTCACGCAGGAAATCAGCCACTTCCTGAATCTCGTCGTTGTACTCGGACTTGACGACGGACTGGTCGAAGTCGAACTGCACATTCAGAGTAATGCGTGCCACTTCCTGAACAGGGATGGAACAGCCACGGGAGTCAACACGGTGTGTGCTCGGGGTATCCGGGCACGCATCGCTGGCATCGGGCACGCCGTCACGGTCTGCATCGGCAGGCGCTGCTGCCGGCGCAGGCGCTGCTGCGACAGGGGTTGCCGGACGTGCCGGCGCGGCGCTGCTGCCACCGAAGCTGTATACCAGCGCCATGTCGACGCCGTAGTCATGCATGTGTTCGTCCATGCCCCAGAACTTGCGGAAGGCCGTGCGCAATGCCAGGTTCTCGTTGATCTGGTATTTCACACCGACGCCGGCGTCATAGACGGTTTCCTCGTTCTGAGAAAAGTCATTGTGCCCTGCACCGCCCACGATGAACGGGGTCAGTGAGCCCAGCTGTCGCTCGAAGGAGTACAGCAGGTCGAAACGGTACTGGAAAAGGTCCTCATCCGGACCCGTTCCGTCGAGGTCCATGTCAAACACATTGATCTCGCCGCTCAGCTGATTGGTGAAGTCGTATCCAAGCCCGAGTGTGAAACCGGTTTCGTTGTCCAGCATCCGGTCTGCATCGAAATCAAGCCACTGCAGTCCCGGCGCGATGTAGAACTGGCCTTCGTCTGCTACTGCTGCCCCTGCGCCAAGCGTCAAGGCGCCAGTCGCCAGCATCAATCGCACTGCAGTTTTGCAAGTCATTTTCATGGTATCTCCTTTGGTGTGCCCAAGTGTCAAAAAGCGCGGGCATTATAGCCCGGGTCCTGTGTCGTTCTGCAGCAAAAAGTGACAGCTTTTTCTCGCTTCAACGATTTTTGCGAACTGTATCGCGCAATAGAGGCGGGAAAAGGCCTGTGAAATGCGCGGCCTGCGAAAAATACTGTCTGATCTGCACATAGCGGGAACTGTCAAGAATCTGTCATGTGAATGACGCATGACTGCAACATCCGATGACTAGGATGGCCCCTGTAAAACGTCGTCAACGCGATCCTCTCATTCAGAGACAGGACTACAGGAGTCACTATGACCTTCACACGCAAATCCCTTTTCTCTGCCGTCAGCGCTGTTGCGCTCGGCTTCGCTGCACTGTCTGCGCAGGCAGCTGAACCGGCTCTGACTGCTGCTACTGCCAGCGGTGCTTTCACTACTGCCTCGTTCACCGGCGGTGCCACGATCAACAACGGCTCCAGCTACACAGCAACAGCTGCCAGCAGCGCCGCAGTCGACGTGATGGGCACCATCAAGGTAGCCCCGGCAGACGTCGGCAAGAAAGGCTCCCTGGTCGCTCTGGTGCAGATCCCCAACATGGGCGTCTACCAGATGGTGTCCGGCGGCTTCTTCCTGCCGTGGAATGGTCAGGTGAGCGGTCTGCAGCCCTTCGCCGTGAAGACACTGGCTGCGCAGGAGCCACTGACAATTCTGAACGACCTGGTCGGCGTCAACTCCGGCCTCTCCGGCCTCAGCTTTCAGGTGTTCTTCGGTTACTACACCAACAATGATGTGAACACGCTGGCCTACACCGGCAGCCCGATCTCCTTCTCCATCGCCGCCAAGCCCGCTGCCGGATGCCCCACCAACACAACTCTTTCGACTGGCGGCACCTTCGAAGGCAAGCCTGTGTGCGTACTGACTGGCAGAATTACCAGCAACACGCACCTGAATGCCAACAACGTGTACCTGCTCAACGGCGCCGTGTTCATCGGCAACGACAACGCCAACTCCGCCACATTGACCATTGACGCCGGCGTCAAGGTCATCAGTCCGGTCGGCCTGAATTTCCTGGTCATCTCCCGCGGCTCCAAGATCGAAGCACTGGGCAGCGAAGCGGCACCAATCACCTTCACATACGACGGCGAAGCGACGGCAACTGCGACCACTACTGGCCGCTGGGGTGGCATCATCATCAACGGCAAGGCGCCGGTGAACGGCTGTGCCACTGGCACGGCGCTGTGTGAACTGGAAGGCGAAGGCTCCACTGGCAAGTACGGCGGCAACACGCCGACTGACAGCAGCGGCACGCTCAACTACGTGATTGTGAAATACCCGGGCCAGAACATCACTGAAACCAACGAACTGAACGGCATCGCGTTCCAGGGCGTGGGCAGCGGCACTGTGGTGGACTACGTGCAGGTGCACGGCAGCTCTGACGACGGCGTTGAATTCTTCGGCGGTACTGTCAATGCCAAACACCTGGTGCTGACCAGCAACGAAGACGACTCCTTCGACTGGACCTTCGGCTTCCAGGGCAAGGTGCAGCACGCAGTCATCAAGCAGCGCACTGGCTTCGGTGACCGCGGCATCGAAGCAGACAACAACGAGTTTGCGTTCGACTCCCTGCCACGCTCCAAGCCCACTCTGGCGAACTTCACGTTCATCGGTCGCGGCACTGGCGGTCGCGGCATGGAACTGCGTCGTGGCACTGGCGCCAACATCCACAACACAGTGGTAACGAACTTCGCCAACTACTGTCTGGATGTGAACGACACGGCAACCTTCACGAACGCCGGCACGTCTGCAACAGCATTGACCGGCAACCTGACGATGACTGGTACACGCTTCGATTGCACGATCCCGTTTGCACTTTCAAGCACAGAGCCCTGGCTGCTGGCTGACTGGTTCAACGGCCAGGCGCGCAACAGCATCGGCACGGCTGACCTGACAGGCTTCGTCAACGGCCCGCTCATCAATGCCGTAGTGCCCAGCACCTTCACTGACAGCTTCTTCGACAACGTCAGCCACATCGGCGCGGTGAAGGATCAGTCCAGTGACTGGACTGCCAAGTGGATCTTCCGCGACTGATCAAGGCGCGCACGTGAATGCTTGAGGAAAGGGGCGCCCATGGCGCCCCTTTTCATTTGGGTACGGGTCATTTTGCGTGAAGGAACTTCTGTTCCATTTTTTTCTGACTTATTTCTGTCATTCATGGCTTTGCAATATTTCTGTCACGTTGCAGCACTACACTGAGCCCGCACTCGAGATAACCACCCTTTTTCTGGAATTCATATCATGATCAAGCGCGCTCGTCCTGCGGCCATCGCCATGGCCCTGAGCACTACGCCCGTCCTGGCACAGGACACCGCCGCTGCTGCAGCGAACATTCCGCAGATCGAAGAGATCTCCGTCATCGGACGCTTTGTTCCCGATGAAAAGCGCAGCACGTCTGCGTTGTCCAATGTGCTGACGAATGAGGAATTCTCACGCTCAGGGGACACCAACATCGCCGAGGGCCTGAAGCGCGTCGCTGGACTCAGTCTGGTAGGCGGCAAGTTCGTCTATGTACGTGGCCTGGGCGAGCGCTACTCCTCTGCCCTGCTGAACGGCTCCAGCATCCCCAGCCCGGAGCCACTGAATCGCGTGGTACCACTGGACCTGTTCCCGAACGCCATCATGGACAGTGTGGTGGTGCAGAAAACTTATTCAGCCCAGTTCCCCAGCGAATTCGGCGGTGGTGTGCTGCAGATGCGCACCAAGCGCAGCAGCGATGAGTTCTTCTTCAACATCGCCAGCTCCGTAGCCATGACCGAAGGCACCGCATTCACCAAGGGTGTGCAGGCTGCCAGCGGCGGCAAGGACTGGCTCGGTTACGATGATGGTTCCCGCGCCATGCCCGATCTGCTGAAGAATGCGACGGCAGATGGCCAGCGCCTGCAGCGCCGCAGCGCCTTCGTCAACACCGGTGGCTACACCGCACAGGAATTGCAGACCATTGGACAGAGCCTGAATCAGGACTATGAAGTCACAGACAAGACAATTCCTGCCGACATGGGCCTGACGGCAAGTCTTGGCAACTACCACGATATCGGCTCAACCCGCTTCAATTATCTGGCAGCTCTGGACTACAAGAATGCCTGGGACACCCACGAGATCGAGCGCAATTCCTACAAGGTGGGCGGCGTGGACGAACTGGTGCGCGAGAATGCGTTCACGTATTTCGGCACTGAAAACAACATCGACATCAGCGGCATTCTCTCCACGGGACTGGAGCTGAGCGAGAACCACACCATCAGCGCCACCAACATCATGCTGCGCCAGTCCGACGACATCGCTGGCGAACAGATCGGCTTCTTCGGCGACGAACGTCTGGACAGCAAGATCTCCGAGATCGAATACATTCAGCGCGAGCTTTTCTCCAATCAGATTCAGGGCGATCACTATTTCCCCGATGCCCGGGAAATGAATGTGACGTGGCGCTACAACGAGTCCACTGCTGATCGCATTGCCCCGGACACACGGGAATACCGTTACGATCTGCTGGACGACGAGTATGTGTTCAACCTGCGCTCCGACGGCAACGTGCGTCGTTTCAGCGAGCTGCACGACGACAACAGCGACTATGCCGTGGATGCCTCCATGGTGCTCTACGGCCCGCTGAGTTCCACCATCGTGATGTCGACAGGCTACAACAAGCAGGACAGCGAACGTGACTACGAGATTCGCCGCTTCTCGTTCATCGAGCAGGGCGACGTCGTGGGCCGCGAAGGCTTCCTGTTGCAGCCTCTTTCGCAGATTCTCGCACCAGCGAACATCGGCCCGACCGAATTCGAGCTGTCCGAAACCACGCGTCCCACTGACACCTATGCAGCGACTCGCGAACTGGAGTCCTGGTATCTGCAGGCCGATCTGAATTTCAATGACCGCTTCCAGTTGCTGGCGGGCCTGCGGCAGGAAGATTACGTGCAGAATGTCCGCACCTTCGACTTGTTCCGCCCGGACAGCAGCATTGAAGCAACACTGGCCTCCAGCGACCTGCTGCCAGGCATCACAGCCACCTATATCGCCGGCAACCACCAGTTCCGCCTGGGCTACAGCGAGACCACGTCGCGCCCCGACTTCCGCGAGTTGTCACCTGCCACCTTCACCAATCCGCTGACCGGCTATGAAGTGGTCGGCAATCCGAATCTGCGCGCCGCCAGCATCAAGAACTACGACCTGCGCTGGGAATGGTATTTCGCGTCTCTGGACAGCCTGTCACTGGGCTTGTTCATGAAGGAATTCGATTCTCCGATCGAGTCGGTGGTGCAACCTGGCGCCAACAGCGCACGCAGTTACGTGAATGCAGAGTCGGCCGAGAATCAGGGCATCGAGTTCGAAGCGCGCAAGCAGTTCGATTTCCTTGGCGCGCGCTGGGAAGACTTCTACGTATCCGGCAACGTGTCCTACATCACCTCGGACGTGACCATTGGCGTGCAGGAACAGAACATTCTGACCAACAGTTCACGCCCCCTGCAGGGCCAGTCTGACTGGCTCTTCAACGGCCAGTTTGGCTACGACAGCTTCGACGGCCTGACCGCCACGCTGCTGTACCACTACTTCGGCGAGCGCATCTATGAAGTGGGCATCCTGGGTGCACCGGACCTGATCGAGGAGCCCCACGGCGAGCTGGACTTCGTACTGAGCAAGGAGTTCATGAACAACTGGAAGCTGAACATCAAGGCGCAGAATCTGACTGACAAGCGCAAGGAGATCACTCAGGGCGGACTGGTTGCCACGGGTTACAGCGAAGGCCGTTCGGCCAGTCTGAAAATTGAGTACAGCTTCTAGAAAGCCAGACGCCGTGCGGCCTGCAGCACCTGCATGTCACACGGCTGTCACACAAAATTGCTTCAATATACGCGACGAATATGACAAGCCAATTGACAAAACGGTAGCATGACATCATGAGCGACCCGACCATCCTGATAGTAGACGACGAGCCCGCCATTCGAGACATGATTGGCATCACCCTGGATCTGGCGGGATTCAACAGTGTGTCCGCCGAAACAGCGCACGAAGCCCACGTCTCCATCGTGGATCGTCGCCCCGATCTGGTCCTGCTGGACTGGATGCTGCCAGGGGGCAGCGGCATCGAACTCGCCCGTCGCCTCAAGCGCGATGAGCTGACCGCTTCTCTCCCCATCATCATGCTTACAGCCAAGACCAGCGAAGACAACAAGGTGCAGGGCCTGGACGTGGGTGTGGATGACTATGTCACCAAGCCCTTCTCGCCCCGCGAACTCGTGGCCCGCATCAAGGCGGTTCTGCGCCGCACCAGTGGCACGCAGATCGACAAGGTGATCCGCGTGTTCGACCTGCAGCTCGATCCGTCCAGTCACCGGGTGACGATCGAAGACCAGCCGGTCGACATCGGCCCGACAGAGTTCAAACTGCTGCGCTTCTTCATGTCCCACCAGGAAAAGGTCTTCACACGCGACCACATTCAGGATCAGGTGTGGGGCGGCAATGTGTATCTGGAAGAGCGAACCATCGACGTGCATATCCGCCGGCTGCGCAAGGCACTGAGCTCCGTGCCCAACACCAGCATCGATTATTCACGTCTGGTGCAGACTGTGCGCGGTGCGGGCTATCGCTTCTCCGTGAAGCCGGCCTGACGTTTCCTTCCCACAATGCATTCGCTATAGTGACGCGCAACTGGGCTGACCCACAGGAATAGTGCATTGCTCCGCGAATGGCAGATAGAAATCAAGCGTGTACTGATCGTGCTGACGGCCGCCTGGCTTGTCGGCACCCTGGTGGGCGCCGTCGCCGCCGTCATGGTTCTGGCCGTTCTGGGCTACCTGGCACACACCTTCTATCAGTTGTTCATATTCCAGCGCTGGCTGCGCAATCTCGCCGACGATGACCGCCAGGAGCCGCCTGAGAGCACAGGCGTATGGGGCGAGATCTTCGACGGCATCTACCGTCTGCAGCGCCGCGAGCGCGACGCGGTGCAGTTTCTCAAGAGCATTCTGGACAAGGCCCAGGAATCCTCTGCGGCGCTGGAAATGGCCGTAGTGATGGTCAATGCCAAGGGCAATCTGTCCTGGTGGAACAAGGCTGCCGAAACACTGCTGGGCTTTCGCTCCGCACAGGATCAGCAGCAGAGCGTCACCAACCTGCTGCGCGAACCGCGCTTCATCGACTACTTCGAAAAACGCCAGTACGCCGAGCCTCTGCGCATCCCCTCGCCCAGCAACAAGAAGCAGATGCTGGAGTTTCAGATCACGCTGTTCGGCGAAGGCGAACGTCTGATGCTGGTGCGCGATGTCTCGCAGATGCACAAACTCGAATTGATGCGCACGGACTTCGTGGGCAATGTGTCCCACGAGTTGCGCACGCCCATCACTGTCATCAACGGCTATCTGGAAACGCTGCTGGACCATCGCGAAACACTCGCACCGCGCTGGATCAAGCCGCTGGAGCAGATGCATCAGCAGGCACAGCGCATGGAGAATATCGTGCGGGACCTGCTCACGCTGTCACGGCTTGAAACCAGATCGCTGCCAAAGGTGCAGGATGAAATTGAAATGAACTCGCTGCTGCGTGAGGTCAAGAACGAGGCAGAGCTGGCGTTTGCGGTCAAGAAGCACGCGTTTTTTCTGGAATGTGATGGCGACTATCGGATGCGCGGCAGCATGAATGAGCTGTACAGCGCCATCTCCAATCTGGTGTTCAACGCATCGAAGTACACCGCGGCAGAAGGCGAGATTCACATCATCATGAGCAGGACAGCAACCGGACTGGATGTGGAGGTGAAGGACAACGGCGCGGGCATAGAGGAACATCACCTGCCACGCCTCACCGAACGCTTCTACCGCGTGGACGAAAGCCGCTCTACTGACACGGGAGGCACGGGACTGGGCCTGGCCATCGTCAAGCATGTGCTGGCCCGCCATGGTGCCAGTCTGCAGATCCTCAGCACGCCTGGCGTGGGCAGCCGCTTCATCTGCCACTTCCCGCCAGAACGCCTGCTTGCCACAGCCCCAACCCCCGCCAGCGTCCCTGCCAGCGCGTAAGGGCCAGGGTCAATCAGAAGCGGATTTCCATGCCCACACCCACCTGATCGGAGCGTTGCGCACGACTGTCCGCGCGCGTCGCCGTCATGAAGGTGAACCATTTGAAGTCTGGATTGACCATGTAGTCAACGCCCAGGGAGGTCTGACGATTGCCGTCACGACGCGCTTCCGAGGCACCAGTCTGTGCCTTGTAGACCAGCTTGCCACGGGTCAGTGCGGCACTGACGAACAGGCCGTCTTCGCGCCCGCGATTGTTCGCACTGTTCTCGGAGGACTCGTACAGAATGCCCAGCTGCAGATCCCCTTCACGGTACTGACCGACAAACCGGAACGCATCATTACTGGTCAGGTTCGCGGTTTTGACATCGTTGTCGATGGCAATACCAAAAAGGTAGCTGCCCTTCGTATAACTGAGCGCCGTGGAGGTGCTCTTGGTGGCGCGGTCACGCAGACTGTCCTGACCATCGATGATGGCGGAGTAACTGAACGTGAAGCCTGCCATGCTGGGACTGACGTAATTGACTGTGTCGTTCGGGCGATTGTCGCTGACGACCAGGGTGCGGATATCACCCGTCATGTCGTTGAACAGGTCTATGCGCGCCTGCAGCAGCTTCATCGGGGTGTCATTGCGGCCGGCAAACAGGGTGCCCAGCGGACTGCGGATACCTGCCCAGGAATTTCGTTGCGTGAATACGCGACCGTTGAAGTTTTCCTTGTTCGGATTGATCTGGTATTCGTACTGATAGATGAACGCCACTTTCTCCGCAAGCGCCCATTCTCCCTGCAGGCCGATACGCGACGCGTTGCTCACGACCTCGGTGGAAGAACTGTCCCCGTCCGGCATATTGATCAGTGGCGTGAGATTGATGCGTCCGTAGAACGTGGGCAGGAGAGATTCCTGCTGAGCCAGGGCCGAACTTGCTGCCAGGCAGGATATGACTGCCAACAGGGGGATGCTGCGTTTCATTGTCATTGCTACTCTCCAGTCGGGCAGCTTCAGCTGCCACCATTCAAATGCTGGAGACTATATTACCAGTATGTGACATTCACATGACAATGTGACAGTGAGAAGTAATTTTTGTGACAAAACACCTATGGCGTCACTCCACGCGGATCTTCTTCTCCAGACCGTCCAGTCCCATATGACGCACGTCCGTGCCTTTGACGAGATAGATCACATGCTCGGCAATGTTCTTGGCATGGTCGCCAACCCGCTCGAGTGCTCGCAGCGCCCAGACGATATTGAGCACTCGTGTGATGCTGCGGGGGTCTTCGATCATGTAGGTGATCATCTCACGCATGGCGCTGCTGTACTCCAGATCCACGCTGGCGTCTTCCCGTGCCACTGCCAGAGCGGCATCGATGTCATAGCGCGCAAAGGCATCCAGTGCCATGTAGACCATGTGCCGCACATGTTCGCCAATATGGCGGATCTCCACGTAGCCCTTTGAGGACTCGCCCTGTTCGGTCAGTTCGATGGCCAGACGCGCAATCTTCGCTGACTCGTCACCAATGCGTTCCAGATCATTGACGGCCTTGATGATGGAGAGCACCAGACGCAGGTCGCTGGCCGCTGGCTGACGCCGCGCAAGGATGCGGTTGCACTCCTCGTCGATCTGCATTTCCATGGCATTGATCGCCGCATCGTCCTCGCGCACAAGCGCGCCGAGACCGCTGTCTGCAGTGATGATGGCATCGATGGCATCGCTGAGCTGCTTCTCCACCATGCCGCCCATTTCGAGCATGTTGTTCTTGATCTCTTCCAGATCGGCATTGAACTGCTGAGAGATGTGATGGCTGTGGATCGTTGCATCTTTGTTCATGATCGGTGTCCTTGCATCCGGCTCAGCCGTAACGGCCAGTGATGTAGTCTTCGGTCTGCTTCTCGGCAGGATTCGTGAAAATGGTGTCTGTCTTGTCAAACTCGATCAGCTTGCCCATGTACATGAACGCGGTGAAATCCGACACG
>CAYWMC010000024.1:0-8175 GCA_964459345.1 uncultured Klebsiella sp.
TGTGCTGGGTTTCAATGTCCACCGGCTTCGGATAGGCCGCGGTGTGACAGAAAGACTGCATCACCAGATCGGCCGAGAAGCCGAGGCAGGCCAGGTCTTTCAACTCGTCACGGGTCATCGGACCGGTAGTGTCCTGTGAACCCACGGTAGTCATCTTCGGTTCGCAGTAGCTTCCGGGCCGCACGCCTTTGACGCCACAGGCCTTGCCGACCATTTTCTGCGCCAGGGTATAGCCCTTGGTGGAGCTCTCGGGATTGAACGGCAGACGGAACACTGTCGATGCTGGCAGGCCCAGTGAGGCCCGTGCCTTCTCGGTCAGGCCCCGGCCGATGATCAGGGGAATGCGGCCGCCGGCACGGACTTCGTCAAGCAGCACTTCCGTCTTCAGCGTGAACTCGCTGACCAGTTCCTGTGTGCCATGACGCGTGATGCGCCCTTCGTAGGTGTAGATGTCGATGACATCGCCCGTCGCCATCTTCTCCACATCACATTCGATGGGGAAGGCGCCGGCATCTTCCATGGTGTTGAAGAAGATCGGAGCAATCTTGCTGCCGATGCACACACCGCCATCGCGCTTGTTCGGAATGTGGGGAATGTCGTTGCCGATGTTCCACAGCACGGAGTTGGTGGCAGACTTGCGCGACGATCCGGTGCCCAGCACGTCGCCGATCAGCGCAACCGGAAAGCCTTTCTTCTTCAGTTCGGCAATCTGTGCGGCCGCGTTGGTGACGCCTTCCCGCGCCATCTTGTACATGGCCAGTGCGTGCAATGGGATGTCCGGGCGGGACCATGCATCCTGTGCCGGAGAAAGGTCATCGGTATTGGTTTCGCCTGGCACCTTGTAGACACTGACCGTCAGGACTTTCGGCAGCTCGGGCTTGTTGATGAACCACTCGGCATCAGCCCAGGATTGCAGCAGCGCCTTGGCGTGGCCATTGCCCGCCTTGGCACGCTCTTCCACATCGTGGAACGCGTCGAACATGAGCAGGGTGTGGGAAAGCTCTTTCGCTGCCAGCGGGGCAAGTGTCGCGTCATCCAGAAGCTTTACCAGCGTCACGATGTTGTAACCACCCAGCATGGTGCCAAGCAGTCGCACTGCCAGGGCCTTGTCGATGATGGGGGAGGTGGCACTGCCGTTGGTGATTGCGGTCAGGAAGCCTGCTTTTACATAAGCCGCTTCGTCCACGCCTGCGGGTACACGATTGGAAATCAGATCGAGGATGAAGGCTTCTTCCCCTTTGGGAGGGTTCTTCAACAATTCGACGAGTGCGGCAACTTGCTCAGCATCCAGTGGTTTCGGAACAATTCCCTGCGCGGCACGTTCGGCGACATGTTTACGGTACGCTTCTAACACAATATTCCCCTTGTCGATGAGCTTCGATTAGCTGGTAAAATCGGGGTCCAAGTTTAGGCCATATGGCACGGGAACTCCAGTTGAAGACCAGCCCTACAAGAACTCCCTGCATCGGTGTTTGCTCGACGACGTCTGTTGGCGATGCGATATGCCGGGGCTGCAAACGCTATGCCTTCGAAGTCATTCGCTGGAATTCCTATCTCGATGTCGAGAAGGAAGCGGTGCTGCGCAGAATCGAAACCCTGACCGTGCAGATTTTGAAAAACAGGTTTCACATTCATTCTGCCGCGGCACTGGAAGCTACTCTGCAACACTGGAAAATTCCGATGAATCCGGCATTGTCGCCGTATTGCTGGCTCCACAGTCTTCTGCAGAAAGCGCCGCTTGGCGCATTGGAGGCGTCTGCCTGTGGATTTTCCATTCTCAAGGCGCATGAAGGCACGAGTCTGGCGGCACTTGCCGATATGGCAGATCAGGAATTGCTGGTGCTGTGCGAGGCGCACTTCGCACGCTATTTTCATCAGGTGGACAGTCTGGCCTGAAAGCGCCAGCGAGTCAGGGCGCGGTGTGAGGAAAGTGCTTCAGGTCGAAGCCTTCATCGCCAAGTTCAAGCACCCAGCCTTTGCTGTCCCAGCTGCCAAGCACGATGCGCTGTGCTTCGAATCTGTCGTTGATGGGTTCCTGCAGGCGAATGGTATGGATTGACGGTCTGTGTGTGTGACCGTGGATCAGGCAGTTGACCTGCAATTCATGCAGCAGGTTCAGCACTTCCTGGGGGGTGACATCCATGATGTCGGACGGCTTGAGGCTGCTGTGCTCCTTGCTTTGCATGCGCGCCTGCTGCGCAATCATGTGTCGCTCGACAAGTGACTTCTCCAGAAAATCGGCCTGCCAGCGTTCCGTGCGCACCATTTTGCGAAACTTCATGTAGTCGACATCGCGGGTGCACAGGCTGTCCCCATGAATGAGCGCTATGCGCTGGCCGTGACAATCAATGAGAGTAGGTTCTTCCAGCAATGTGGCGTGACAGCGTTCGGCATAGGCGTGGCCAAGCAGGAAGTCGCGATTGCCATGCATGAAATACACGGGAGTGCCGCTGTCCGAGAGTGCCGCAAACGCCTTGGCCACGCGGGAATTCAATGCACTGTTGTCATCGTCGCCTACCCAGACTTCAAAGATATCACCAAGCACATACAGCGCTTCGGCGCCTTTTGCCCGGTTTTCCAGGAAGTCCAGAAAGGAATGAGTAATGACTGAATTGTCGGAATCCAGATGAATGTCGGAGGTGAACAGTGTCTTTCCGGCGCTGGGCATTTTCAGTCTTTGCTGGTGTCTTTGGTCTCTGCCGATGGGGCCTGCTCGGCAACCACTGTTGCAGTGATGATGACTTCATCGACCGGCACGTCCTGATGCCCGCCCTTTGACGTCGTGCGACACTGCTTGATCTTGTTGACCACATCCATGCCGGCCGTCACCTTGCCGAAGACCGCATAGCCCCAGCCTTGCGAGGTCTTGCTCTTGTGGTTCAGGAAAGTATTGTTGCTGACATTGATGAAGAATTGCGATGTAGCAGAGTGTGGATCAGAGGTCCTTGCCATTGCCAGTGTGCCGATGGCATTGGTCAGGCCATTGTCAGCCTCATTGATGATTGGCTTGCCGTTGGACTTCTGAATCAGGCCGGATTCGAAGCCGCCCCCCTGAACCATGAAGTTGTCGATGACGCGATGAAAGATAGTGTTGTCATAAAATCCGCTCTTGGCGTATTCGAGAAAATTGGCGGAAGAAACCGGGGCTTTGTCGAAGTCAAGCTCGATGGTGATGTCACCATAATTCGTTTTGAAGACAATCATTGCGGACAACCTTGGGGTTTAAAGAGGTTTTCGCCTCTTATGAGAAATACGTTGAGCGGTTATAATACGTGCTTTGCAACTTGTGAGAAAGCAGAAACCACGACATGAATGCTTCAGACAATTCCGCTAATTCTGGCTCTGCAGGCGCTGCTGCGCCGGTGACGTCCAACTTCATTCGCCACATTATTGAGCAAGACCTGCAGAGCGGCAAGCATGCAGGGCGAGTGCAGACGCGCTTTCCACCAGAACCCAATGGCTTCCTGCATATCGGTCACGCCAAGTCCATCTGTCTGAATTTCGGCACTGCACAGGCAAACAATGGCCGCTGCAATCTGCGCTTCGATGACACCAATCCAGAGAAGGAAAGTCAGGAGTTCATCAATTCCATCAAAGCCGATATTCAATGGCTTGGATTTTCCTGGAGCGGCGAGATCCGCTATGCGTCTTCCTATTTCGATGCACTCTACGAGTTTGCACTGCAGCTGATCCGTGCAGGCAAGGCCTATGTCTGCAGCCTTTCGCCGGAGCAGGCGCGCGAATATCGCGGCAATCTCACGAGTCCGGGCAAGGAGAGTCCGTACCGCAGCCGCAGTGTGGAAGAGAATGTGGATCTGTTTACGCGCATGCGTGCAGGTGAATTTCCTGATGGCACCCATAGTCTGCGTGCCAGGATCGACATGGCATCGCCCAATATCAACATGCGTGACCCTGTGATTTATCGCATTCGCCATGTCGAACATCACCAGACTGGCGATCAGTGGCCGATCTACCCGATGTACGACTATGCACATTGCATCTCGGATGCCATCGAATGCATCACGCATTCCCTGTGCACACTGGAATTCGAGGACCATCGGCCCTTGTATGACTGGATTCTGCAGAATCTCGACAAAGCCAGCCTGCACGCGGCCAGCGATGGTGTCACGACCGCGCAGGACTATGTGCTGCCCCGGCAGATCGAGTTTGCCAGGCTCAATATCAACTACACCGTGATGAGCAAGCGCAAGCTCAAGGAACTGGTGATGCAGGGCTATGTGAACGGCTGGGATGATCCGCGCATGCCAACGCTGTCAGGGCTGCGACGCCGCGGCTATACCCCTGCATCCATTCGCAATTTCTGTGAGAGGGTGGGGATCAGCCGCAGCGAAAGCGTGGTGGATGTGGGTATGCTGGAGCACAGTATCCGCGAAGACCTGGACAGGAATTCTCCGCGTGCCATGTGCGTCCTGCGGCCATTGAAAGTGACCTTGCGCAATTACCCGCAGGACGCATCCGAGACCCTCGTGCTCCCTTGTCATCCGAAGGAGACGGCCATGGGTGTTCGCGAATTGCCCTTCGGACGCGAACTGTACATCGATGCCACTGACTTTGAGGAAGTGCCGCCACCACAGTACAAGCGCTTGAGTCTCGGCGCGGAAGTACGTCTGCGCGGCGCCTATGTCATTCGTTGCGAAGAAATCGTCAAGGATGCTTCCGGGCAGCCCGTCGA
Source organism: uncultured Klebsiella sp. (assembly GCA_964459345.1). Classification (GTDB taxonomy): domain Bacteria; phylum Pseudomonadota; class Gammaproteobacteria; order Pseudomonadales; family Pseudohongiellaceae; genus UBA5078. The sequence continues at coordinate 4,694 of CAYWMC010000024.1, forward strand.
GCTGATCTGCAGCTACGATGAGGCCACGCTGGGTGTGAATCCGCAGGGTCGCAAGGTGGCGGGCGTGATTCACTGGGTGCCTGCACAACAGGCGCTGGATGTGGAAGTGCGAATTTACGATCGCCTGTTCAATAAAGAGAACCCGGATGACAAGACGGTCGGTGACTACAAGGAGTGTCTGAATCCTGATTCTCTGCTGGTCATGACCGGTTGCAAGGCAGAGCCGAGCTTGCGCACTGCTGCACCGGAGACCAGCTTCCAGTTCGAAAGGGAAGGCTATTTCTGCGTTGACCGGTTCGATTCCACAGAGGACAGAATGGTATTCAATCGCACCGTGACCCTGAGAGATTCCTGGGCCAAAATTTCCAGTTGAGTGAAGACAAGTGCTGCAGATCTACAACACGCTGACAAGAACCAAAGAAGAATTTGTGCCACTGGAAAGTGGCAAGGTGAAGATGTACGTCTGCGGCGTGACAACCTATGACTACTGCCACATTGGCCATGCACGCATGTTCGTCGCATTCGATGTGGTGGTGCGCTATCTGCGGCATCGTGGTTACCAGGTTACCTATATCCGCAACATCACGGATATCGACGACAAGATTCTGCGTCGCGCGAAAGAGAATGGGGAGTTGTTCTCGGATCTCACTGAGCGTTTCATCACTGCAATGCGTGAAGATGAAGAAGCGCTGTTCGTTCTGCGTCCTGACAAGGAGCCCCGTGCGACGGGCCACATCGAAGAAATCATTGCGTTGATTCAGCGCCTCATAGCGGGCGAATTTGCCTATCGAGTAGCGAATGGCGATGTGTATTACTCCGTCGCGCAGTTCGCTGCGTATGGGCGGCTGTCCAACAAGAATCCCGAGGAATTGCTGGCAGGCGCCCGCATCGAGATCGGCGAATTGAAGCGTGATCCACGCGACTTCGCCTTGTGGAAGTCGGCAGGGGACGACGAAGTGGGCTGGGACTCTCCATGGGGCTACGGCCGGCCTGGGTGGCATATCGAATGCTCCGCCATGTCAACCTGCTGCCTTGGCGACTCCTTCGATATTCATGGAGGCGGCTCGGACCTGATGTTCCCGCACCATGAAAACGAGATTGCGCAATCAGAGGCGGTGACCGGCAAGCAGTTTGCCAAAGTCTGGATGCACAACGGCGCAGTGCGCGTGGACAATGAAAAAATGTCGAAGTCACTCGGCAATTTCTTCACTGTGCGCGAAGTGCTGCAGCAGTACAGTCCGGAGGTTGTGCGCTATCTGCTGATTTCCAGTCAGTATCGCAGCCCGATCAATTATTCCGAGCAGAGTCTGCTGCAGGCGGCAGGTGCATTGGAGCGCTTCTATACCTCTTTGCGTGGACTGGATACGCGAAGTGCGCGTGAGCTGGTCAACAGCAGTTACGAAAAATCCTTCTGCCAGGCCATGGATGATGATTTCAATACGCCTGTTGCGCTGGGAGTCATGTTTGATCTGGCACGTGACATCAATCGCCATCGCGAGGGCGAACCTGACAAGGCCGCTCAGTTGGCGGGGGTCCTGGTGCGTCTGGGGCGAGTGCTCGGAATTCTGCAGAACTCACCGGATTCCTTCCTGCAGACTCAAGGCAAGGTGGCAGTGGATGCTGCTGCAATTGACGCCTTGATCGCGCAACGCAAGGAAGCACGTGCCAGCAGGAACTGGGCACTGGCAGATGAAATCCGCGACAAACTTGCAGAGATGAAAGTTGTGGTCGAGGACAGCGCGGATGGCAGCAGCTGGCGTATTGAGCGCTGAGCGCTGACTCGCTGCGTCATTCAGCAAGCCACTGTTTATGAGGACTTTAGTTGCACTTAGAGATTGACTGTCCTTGAGGCCGTGAGTATTATGCCGACCCTGCATTCACTGCAGGGTATCGGGGTATAGCGCAGTCTGGTAGCGCGCCTGCTTTGGGAGCAGGATGTCGGGAGTTCGAATCTCTCTACCCCGACCAAATCTATAAAGACAATGGTTCAATGGTGATCGTAGCTCAGTTGGTAGAGCCCCGGACTGTGACTCCGGTTGTCGTGGGTTCGAGCCCCATCGGTCACCCCAATTTCCCTGTTCACTGACGACATGAGTTCAGTGCCTGGACCTCGCACTGGGGGTATAGCTCAGCTGGATAGAGCAACGGCCTTCTAAGCCGTGGGTCGCACGTTCGAGTCGTGCTACTCCCGCCAATATCGCAATGCTCCCCGACCGACATCCTTGTCTTTTTGCGCTCAGGCACCGCGTCTGAGCGCCGTCAGATTTCGTTTCTGCCCGCTGCCTGAATGATATGGTCTGCTGCCCTGAAGGCCAGCGCCATGATCGTCATCGTCGGTTGTCCTCGCCCTGAAGTCACCATGCTGCCACCGTCCACCATGAACAGATTCGGCACATCGTGCGATCGGTTGTAGCGGTCAACTACTGACGTTGCCGGGTCATTGCCCATTCGGCATGTGCCCAGAAGATGGACGCCGCCTGTCTGACCATTGCGGGCATAGGAGCCTACTTTTTGTATCGCGCCCACTGCATCCAGCATTTCCATGGAGATGTCGTGGAAGAACTTCATGGTGGCGATATCGTCAGGGTGATTCATGAAAGTGGTACGCAGCGCCGGGCGTCCCCACTTGTCCTTGATCTCCGGATCGAGCGTGATGTTGTTGCTAGACAGAGGCAGCGTTGTGCAATGGCCATTGAACGACGCCGTGTGCGTAAATTCCTCTTTCAGACCGCGCTTGAATTCGCTGCCCCAGCTTGCACCGGAGAACGTACCTCCGCGCATGGCAGCTGCCATGGGCAATCCGCGCGTCAGAGAGCGTGAGTCGATGCCGCCACCGCCGTAGAAGCCATGCTTCGGGTCGATGCTGTAGAAGTCGTGAATCACGCGCGTGGTGGCAATGCTCTTGTGACCATTGACCTCCTCTGGAAACAAACCTGCCGCATTCGATGAACCATTGAACATAAGGTTCTTGCCGACCATGCCGCTGGAGTTTGCCAGCCCATCAGGAAACTGCGCCGAAGCAGAAAGGAACAGAAGTCGGGGAGTCTCCGCGCCGTTGGCGCACAGCACGACCGCTTTCGCTTTCTGTGCCTGCTCGGTGCCGTCCTTTTCCCAGTACACCACTTCAGTGACCCGACCGTTCTCGCCGGTATTGACGCGCGCAACCGTGCATTCCGTCCGCAGCTCACAATTGCCCGTGGCAAGCGCCTGGGGAATCATGGTGACAGCGGTTGACGACTTGGCTGCCACTTCGCATCCGAAGCCATTGCAGAATCCGCAGTGGATGCAGGCAGGGCGTCCGTTCAATGGTCTGGAAAGAATGGCAACTGGCGCCGGGAATGGGGTGTAGCCCATGGCCTTGCCAGCGCGCTCCAGCAGGACGCCCGCCGATTTCACTGGCATGGGAGGGCAGGGATAGTCACGAGAGCGGGGCGGATCCCAGGGGCCAGCCAGACCTGAGACGCCGATCTCCCAGTCCACCT
>CAYWMC010000024.1:8185-14414 GCA_964459345.1 uncultured Klebsiella sp.
GGCTCCAGTTCATCATAGGTGATTGGCCAGTCGGCAAAATTGGTTCCTGCGATGGTGCCCCTCACACTGGCTTCATTGAAATCGATTGGATGCAGACGCCAGAAATTGCCAGAAAAGTGCACGCTGCTGCCGCCTACGTTGTGGGCGTAGCCTAGAGGTGCGCCATCCACCAGCTCGGCCTTTTCATTCTCATGGCGTCGAAATGTCTGCGGGTGTCCTTTGCGGCTGCCCCACACGAGCTCTTCATTCTGGGTGTAGGACCACTCGTCGTGACGGAAGTCACCGGGTTGCAGATACGGACCTTGCTCAAGCACAACAACGGAAAAGCCCGCTGTTGACAGTTCTCTGGCCATGATGCCGCCAGCGGCCCCAGAGCCTACGATGACGAAATCCACTTCTTCGCGCGTTGGGAAACTTGCCTGTGCCATGATTATTCTCCCTTCGCCATATAGTCTGCGTCATAGAAACCGAAAGGCGGCTCCCAGACATGTTTGTGTTCGAAACCGATGAGGTTCCAGCCGGCATAGTCGCGATTGCCACCATATTCGGGCAGCGAGAACATGCCGGCGATCGTCATGTAGCGCATCGTGCCGAAGAATTCCGTGTCTTCGATGCTCACCAGAAGGGCGTCCTGCTGCTCAGGGGCAAGGGCGCTGAAACTCGCGCTGCCGTAGGTTGCCATCGCTGCTGCCTGCAATGAGGCAAGTCCTTCCCGCATGGGCTGCAGCACTTCTGTGCGTGATGTGCCGAGGACGTTGTCGATGAAGTAGATGACACCCGCTTCTGTAGCGCCTGGTGTCTCATCGGTGGGAATGATGCGGGCGGCGATGGCAGCAAATTCCATTGCCTCGTCGTTGCCAAGTATCTTGAATGCACTGTTTTCCAGTCTTGCTTCGCTTGCTGCGGCGCTGCTGCTCATGATGGCAGGCAGCGAAAGTACAATCAGAGAATTGCGGGCGGCGATACCGGTCTGTCGCAGAAATGCACGTCGGGATAGCTGAATATCGTTCAAGGAATTGGACTCCTGAGCTGATGGGAGGTCACGAATGTTGCAGTGAATCTTCTGGATCTGGCTCGAGTCTATTGAAGGAAAAATGTGCTGTAAAACGAAAACAGCTGGGTTTTTCGTTTATTTCTTTAAAAGAATGAAGAGTTCAGAAAGCTGCTTTTCGATGGTGCGCTATGCGTCATTTAAGTGCCGAATTCTGCACCGAAACATCGCACCCGTGCGCCAAAAGTGCGCTGGAGTGGAAAGTGGATTTCGCGGATTCTGAGGGAGTTAAACGGAGCTTCCGAGATTGTCGGCATTGGTACCGGCAATCTCGGATCAACCAGACTTACAGAGATGACACAAACTCGGCGAGATTGTTGATGTCACTGTCAGCCAGTGGTGTTGCGACACCCCACATCAGGCTGCTTTGCTCGCCGCGTGTTTCGCGGTTCTTGTAAGCGTTCAATGCTGTGGTGATGTATGCCGCATCACGTCCCTGCAGCTGTGGGCCGACGCCACCTTCACCCGCAGTGCCGTGGCAGGACTGGCAAGCTGCATAGGCCGCTTTGCCCAGCTCTACCGGATTCATTGCCGCCGCAGCTTCTGCCTGGGCGCGGGCCTGCTCGACGATGGTGCCATTGCTGGCCAGGTATTCCTGATAGCATTCACCGATACAGAGGTTGGTATCGGGACGATCGCGAATTTCAAGACCGGAGCTTGCGATTGCGGTAACGATGATGCCTGTCGCCAGGAAAATGGCGGGATAAAGCAATTTGTTCATACTGACTCCTTGAATAGTAGACGGTGTGTCTACGCGGGCGCGAGTTTAACAGATTGCTGGAGCGTGCGAACGGGGGCTCTGCCAGGAATCCTCAGACGGCACGTGCCTTGTAGCGCTGAATATGTGGCGCGAGTATTTCCAGAGCGCTTTGCGTGCAAGGGGGCAGGTCGGCGTCACTTGTCTGCAGTGGCGCTGTGCGCTCGCCCCATTGCACCAGTCCCGCACCCCAGGTCAGACCAGCCCCGAAGCTGGCCATCAACACGTAGTCGCCCGGTTTGATGCGGTTCTCTTCCAGCGCCTCTGTGAGAGCAACGGGGATGGTGCCAGCAGAGGTATTGCCATACTTGTGCACGTTCACCATGATCTTTTCTTCCGGGATATCAAGGCGTTTGGCCAGCGCATCGAGAATTCGGCGATTCGCCTGATGCGGCACCATGATATGAATGTCATCCATCTGCAAACCTGTCTGCTGCAGGACATCCTCGCAGGCGAATGCCATGCCCTTGATGGCCCGCTTGAAGACCTCCTGGCCCTCGAAGTTCCAGCCCAGATAGAGAAATTCATCGGAGAGCCGGCTGTAGGCGCTGCCGAGATTGGTGATCTGGATGGCACATGAAGTGTCCATATCGCAGCCTATGCGCGCAGCCAGGAGTCCTGTGCGCTCTGTGCTCGCTTCCAGAACCACGGCGCCGCAGGCGTCACCAAACAGCACTGCCACATCCCGTCGCGCCCAGTTCATATAGTGGCTTATGAACTCTCCGCCAATTACCAGTACCTTGCGGTGCGCACCGGTCTTGATCAGATTCGTGCCGATGTGCAGTCCGTACAGAAAACCAGTGCAGGCAGAGTTGATGTCGATGGAGGCGGCGTTGCGAGCGCCGATGGCGTTCTGGACAAGGGAGGCGGTGTTGGGACACAGGGAGTCCATGGTCAGGCTGCCCAGCAGGATCAGATCCAGTTCTTCCGGCGCCAGATTGGCTGCTGCCAGAGCGCGCCGCGCTGCCACAATTGCCATATCGGAGAAATTGCAGTGGCAGATGCGCCGCTCCCGAATGCCGGTACGCGAGGTAATCCACTCATCGGAGGTGTCCATGAATGTCGCCAGATCGGCATTGCTGAGCACTGCAGGCGGCAGACATTTTCCCCAGCCGGTGATCTTCGCGTAGTACATCCTGGCACCTCTGTATTCCGATTGTTGGGCTCGCGGGGAGAATACTGCATCCTCAAGCTGTGTGGGTAGCTGGGAAACGGCAACGACTGGGTCATGGGGCTGTCATCAAACCTCACTATGGTGAGCGAACCGCCAATCCCCTCACACTGCAAGGAGTTCTCCATGCCACTGCATTCCCCCACATTGAATAGACGACGTTTCCTGGCCGGCGCCAGCCTGACTCTTGGCGCTTTCGCGTTGCGGGGGTATCCCGTTCAAGCGGCGGCCAGTGCCCATTTCACCCATGGCATCGCCAGTGGCGACCCTCTGGCCGACCGCATCATTCTGTGGACACGGGTTCTGCCCGGCGATGGCCTGTCCGAGACGATCGAGGTGCAGTGGGAAGTCGCACTGGATGAGCACTTTGCGCAGCGTGTCGCAGAAGGCATGGCGACCACGTCTGCGGCGCGAGATTTCACGGTGAAGGTGGACGCCGGAGGGCTTCAAGCGGGGGGAAACTACTTCTATCGCTTTACCGCGCAGGGCGTCAGCAGCCCTGTAGGCCGAACGCGCACGCTGGCAGCTGCCGGGGCCGAGAGACTGCGGTTTGCCGTGGTCTCCTGTTCCAACTATCCGCAAGGCTACTTCAATGTGTACCGCGAAGTGGCCTCCCGTGACTTCGATGCAGTATTGCACCTGGGCGACTACATCTATGAGTACGCAGCGGGCGGCTATTCCAATCCGGTGATGCTGGAGAAGGGCCGCACTGTCAGCCCCGCGCACGAGATTGTCAGTCTTGAGGACTATCGCATGCGCTACGGCCTCTACCGTACCGATGCCGATCTGCAGGCAGTGCATCAGTCACACCCTTTCATCTGTGTCTGGGACGACCACGAGATCACCAACAATACCTGGAAGGAGGGCGCCGAGAATCACAATCCGGGGGAGGGAGAGTTCGCTGCCAGACGCCTGGCCGCCATTCAGGCCTTCTACGAATGGCTGCCCATTCGGGAACAGGGCAGCATCGAACAGGGCATCATCTACCGGACTTTCGATTTCGGAGACCTGGCCTCGCTCATCATGCTGGACACACGCCTTGTGGGGCGCGACGAGCAACTCTCCCACACCATGAACATCGACACCTTGCGCAGTGCGTTGGCGTCCAGCGCCCGCACCATCATGGGAGGCGAACAGGAGCAATGGCTGGAGCAGCAGCTGCAGCGCTCGGCCTCGGCCGGCATTCCCTGGCAGATCATTGGTCAGCAATTGTTGATGGGCAAACTGAATCCTCCCCAATTTGCCGATGACGACTTCGACATCACCCAGCGGGACACCGTGCTGAACGGACGTTACGGCATGCTGCGCAGCAGGGGCGCTCAGGGCTTCCCGCTGAATCTGGATGCCTGGGATGGCTATCCTGCCAATCGCACGCGCGCTCTGGAAGCCTTCGAGAAACATGCCAACAATGTGGTCGTGCTGGCGGGCGACACCCATAGCTCCTGGGCCTTCAATCTGAGCAACGAGCGCTCGGAAGCGGTGGCTGTAGAGATAGGAACGCCCAGTGTAACGTCCCCGGGCTTCGAGAACTTTCTGCCGCTTCCGGAAGACCAGGTGGTTGCTGCCACCATGCAGATGAGTCCGGAGCTGGTCTACATGAAACCGAATGGTCGGGGCTGGGTGGAGCTGGAAGTGCTGCCTGAAAGTGTGAGTGCGGCGTGGCACTTTGTCTCGAGCATCACCGAAGCGGAGTATGCCGTTGTCGATGGTGCACGCCTGAAGGTCCAGGCAGGGGAACACAAGCTGACAGGCTGATTCAGCGGCTTTGCAGAGGCAACTTGTCCACGGCTTCCAGGGGGCAGGCGATGACGTCGTCCTGTCCTGCGGGCAGCAATGCATTGAACGGGATGATGCGATATTCACCGCTGTGGCGGCTGCGTGCATCCCGTCGACGAGCCTTGGATCCATCCTGCTTGCGCTTGTCGAAGGTGAACAGGCGGTAGTCCGGGGGCAGGTGGCTCAGCAGTTCTTCCATGCTGGTAAAGGAGAGCTCCTTGCCATAGGTAATCTCGCACACCAGCAGCGGGCGGGTCTTCAGCAAGGTTTCACGCAGCCCCTGCAATGCGAATTTCTCGAAACCTTCAACGTCCATTTTCAGAATGTCGATGCGGGCAATTTCCGCCTGCGGGAAATAGTCATCGCCCCGCACCAGTTCCAGTTCGCCGATGCTCACATTGCCCTTGCTTGTCGTACTTGCATCAAATGAGCCTATTCCCTCGTTCGATCCTGTGGGGGCGAAGAATGGCAGTCGTGCATTCTCGTTGCTGAGGCCCAGTGGATGCACGGTGATGTTGGTCAGCTGATTGTGGCTGATCTGATTCAGCAGTCGCTCCCGCACTTTGGCAAATGGCTCGAAGGCGTGCACGCGAGTGGCCAGCCTGGACATGAACAGAGAATGCTGCCCGATATTCGCACCCACATCGACGAAAACGGCATGGTCCGTATTCAGGCCCGCAAGGGCATCGCGCAGAAAGAACAGCAGCGGTTTCTCGAAGGCCCCATAAAAGTAGATATTGAAATCGATGTTGTTGTTCAGATTGCCCTGATAGCGAATGCCGAAGAAGTCCCGGGTGAACGGATGATCAGGCGCCACGCCATTCTTTGCCAGGCGTTTGTAGACCACTCGGGCGAGTGCGGGAGGAAGACTCTGGGTATTCCAGAGAAAACGGCAGAGCTGATCGGTCACACTCACAAAAAAATCCTGTCTGTGCCAGGTGGCAATGGGGGCTGAAAGGCCTGCGAAACGGCCGTGGATTCTACCTTCGCGTGACGTGATATGTGAATCATATTCCAGTTTTCGTACAAATCGGGCCTTCAGGCTGGACGCCACAGGCAATAGGGGCATACTGAAGTCCTTGCTGTTTCAGTCCCTCGCCAAGTCTTGACTGGCTCGCCTGGGGCGATGCTACACCGGAGGAGCTCCTTGCTCCTCCGGATTTTTCAGCAAGGCGATGGGCCTTTCTGGCGCCATCGTACTTCTTTGCAGACTTCGCAGATCCCGCAGAATCTGCGTGCTCAGTTGCACCAGGTCCAGCAGTCGCTTCCCTTCGCATTCGCAGAATTGCACAAAGGCCGGGTTCTGGGCATGGAGCTCTTCCTGCTCGATCTTTCGGAGCAGAAATTCATAACTCTCCAGCCGGCTGGTATAGGCGGCGATCAGATCAGGCAGCGTCATCGTTGCTCCCTTTGTCCAGTGGGCGACGCTTCTGCAGTGCCCCCACATCTATCTCCGGGTAATAGCGGTCGACCT
>CAYWMC010000025.1:0-14237 GCA_964459345.1 uncultured Klebsiella sp.
GACCTCGACGCCAGCTGGGAAGTGCTGGCCGAGCCGATCCAGACAGTGATGCGCCGCTTCAACGTCGACCAGCCTTACGAGAAACTCAAGGCCCTGACCCGCGGCCAACGCATGACGCAGGAGGTCCTGGCCAGCTTCGTGGAGGCTCTGGACATTCCCGAGGAAGGCAAGGTGCTGCTGCGCAGGCTGCGTCCCGAGAATTACATCGGCAATGCGGTGGAGCAGGCGCGCAAGGTATGACGTCCTGGCTGCTGCCCGACACCTTCGATCGCGAGACATTCCTGCGCGACTACTGGCAGAAGAAGCCCCTGCTGATTCGCGGCTCTGGCAATTTCGCCGACCCGATTTCTCCGGATGAACTGGCCGGGCTGGCCTGCGAGGCCATCGTCGAGTCGCGCCTTGTGCAAAGCGATGCAGCCCGCAAGGGCTGGACCGTGCGCCATGGCCCGTTCGCCGAGAAAGACTTCAGCGCCCTGCCCGACACTCACTGGAGCCTGCTGGTACAAGCCGTGGATCAGTGGCACGAAGGCGTGCGGGAAATGCTGCGGGAGTTCGACTTCATTCCACGCTGGCGCATCGACGACGTCATGATCAGCTTCGCCAGCGACGGTGGGGGTGTCGGCCCGCATTTTGACTATTACGACGTGTTTCTGATCCAGGGACTGGGGCGCAAGCGCTGGCAGCTGGGCGGAAAGGTGGACAGCCGCAGCCCCTTGCTGCCCGGCACCGACCTGCGCCTGCTGCAGAATTTTCGTGCCGAAGAAGACTGGATCGTGGAGCCTGGGGACATTCTCTATCTGCCGCCGAATCTGGCGCACTACGGCACGGCCATCGGCGACAGCGTGACCTATTCGATCGGCTTCCGGACACCCTCTGTTGCCGAAATTCTCGACGACTTCAGCGCGGCACTGGTGCAGGACCTGCCGCCCGATCTGCGCTACCTCGACACCGCCCCGCGCATGCCCGCACAAGCAGGCGAACTGCGCACCGAGGTGGCCGAGCAGATCCTCGCGCTGCTGCGCACCCAGTTGCTGGACACACGCCGTGCCGGGCGCTGGTTCGGCCGCTACATGACCGCGCCGAAATACCCCGAGCTGAGCAATGCCAGCGCGGAACCTCTGTCGGCCGAGGCATTGCTGGCCTGGCTTGCGGATGGCGAAGTGCTGCTGCGCAATCCCGCGGCGCGCCTGGCCTTCACCCGGCACGAGGACGGCGCCGAGCTTTACGCCGACGGGCATTTGCTGCCATGCTCGCTGGCACTGAGCCCCCTGCTGCCGCAGCTGTGCGACCCGTTCACCGAGCCACTGGACTGGCTGGACGCGTTTCTCGCCAGCGCCGAGGGTGCGCAGCTGATCACCGATCTGTACAACCATGGTTGCCTGTACCTGGCCGATGATGAAGACAGCGACGACTGAGCCGCCGGCCTTTCTGCCACGAGACCCGCATGATGACTGATCCACGCCCGTTTCTGCATCGCACCGCCCTCGCCACACTGGCGCTCGGCGCGCTGCTTGTCTGCCCCTTGAGTCTGGCCCAGCCACCCGCCGAGGGGCAGCAGGCTGTGGTCGAGATCGTGCGGCTGCAGCATCGGGAACCCGAGGCCATCCGCGCCGCAATCACGCCTGTACTGGACGAACGCGGCGCCATCAGCCAGATCGACAACAATCTGATCATCAGCACCTCCCGCGCCAATCTGCAGCAGTTGCAGGCCCTGATCGACACCCTGGACGTGCCGCGCAGACAACTGCGCCTGAGCGTGGATTTCAGCTATGGCAGCCCGGTCACGCAAAGCCCCGGGGACACCAGCACGTTCACCACCGTGCAGACGCTGCAGGGGGTCGACAACCCCCAGCAGAATGTCGTCATGACCGAGGGCGAACACGCCTACTTCAGCCGCAGCAACACCTCTGCCCAGCTCAGCCCGGAGTTCGGCCCCCATGGGCTGTTGTTGCAACAGGACAGCGCACGCAGCGGGCAGAGCCTCAGTGTCAGTGCCGTTGTGCGCGGCGAGCGCGTAGCACTGAGCATGGCCGCCACCCGCGAGACGGTGGCACTGGACGGCAGCCGCCGCACCGAAGTCGTCGAAACAGCGCTGGAGATCGGCTTCAATGGCTGGTACGTGATTTTCGACGACCAGCCGCAAGCTCCGGCAGCAGACATTCAACTCACCAGCACGGCCAGATCCTCTGCCATAGCCGTGCGGGTTGAACTGCTGCCTTGAACGACTACTTTGTCCGAACGCTGCCCTATTCCCCCGACAGCAGCCTGTTGCTGCGGCGCCTGGCTGAGCTGCCAGGACTGGTCATGCTGGATAGCGGCCTGCGGGCCATGGAGCATCCGCCCGGGCTGGGCGCCCGCCACGACATTCTGAGCGCGCTGCCCCGCGAAGTGCTTGCCCAGTCACTGCCCGGGCGGCGTCTCACGCCGTCCCTTTTTCGCCAGGAATCCCTGTACTCAAGCCTGTCCGCCTGCCTTCTGAAGCATGCTCCCGAACAGCCTCTTCCCGAAGCCCTTCGGGGCCTGCCGTTCGTGGGCGGCGCGCTGGGCTACGTGGGCTATGACGGGGATTCGCGTTTCGGCATTCATGACTGGGCCATCGTGGTGGACCATCACAAGCAGACGAGCCTGCTGTTCGCGCTGCCGGGCTGCCTCGATGCCACCTTGCAGGCCGTGCTCGCCTGTCTTGAGCAGCCACTGCCTGCGCTGCCCGGTTTCACGCTGGAAACAGGGTTCGTCTCCAATTTCACGCCCCACACCTACGCTTCGGCCTTTGCGCAGGTGCAGGACTATATTCAGGCCGGTGACTGCTACCAGGTCAATCTGGCGCAGCGCTTTGCCGCTCGCTTCGCGGGCGACCCTCTGGGGGCTTACCTGCAATTGCGTGGCAGCATCCGCAGCCCCTTCTCCGCGTTCATCCGCCACTCGGACTCCAGTGTGCTGTGCTTTTCACCGGAGCGCTTCCTGGAGGTGCGCGGCGAACAGGTGCTGACCCAGCCGATCAAGGGCACGCGCAGGCGTTCGCCCGACCCGGTGCAGGATGCCGCGCTGGCGCAGGAGCTGCAGAGCAGCGACAAGGATCGCGCGGAGAATCTGATGATCGTCGACCTGCTGCGCAATGACCTGGGATCACTGTGCAGGACGGGCTCGGTGCAGGTGGACAAGCTGTTCGAACTGCAGAGTTTCAGCAATGTGCATCATCTTGTGAGCACCATCCGTGGCCGCCTGCCGGCGTCCTGCAACGCAGTCGATCTGCTGCGCAGCTGCTTCCCCGGCGGTTCCATTACCGGCGCGCCGAAGCAGCGCGCCATGGAGATCATTGCGCAGCTCGAGCCCGATGCCCGGCGCGTGTACTGTGGCAGTGCTGGTTATGTGGGGTTCGACGGACAGATGGACACGAACATCATGATTCGTACCTTGTTGTGCGAGGGGCAGGACATGTACTGCTGGGGCGGAGGCGGCCTGGTGGCCGACTCCGTCTGCAGTCAGGAATATCAGGAATGCTTCGACAAGATAAACAACATAATCAATGTGTTGAAATGAGACTCGAAAGTCGTTTCTTACATTGAAAGCTGGCGCGGGCTGCCCTTGAGGAAGGCCTGACGCAGTTCGTCATATTCGGTGACGGACGCAAACTGGGGAAACTCGGCAATCACATTGGCCGGTGCACGGAACAACACGCCCAGATCAGCCTCAGACAGCATGCTGGTGTCGTTGTAGGAATCGCCGGCCGCCATCACGTGGTAGTTCAGTTCGTGGAAGGCTTTGACGCACTGGCGCTTCGGGTCGCGCTGCCGCAGCTTGTAGTCTACGACCATGCCCTTTTCATCCGTGATCAGACGGTGGCAGAACAGCGTGGGGAAGCCCAGCTGACGCATCAGCGGCTGGGAGAATTCGTAAAAGGTGTCCGACAGAATGACCACCTGAAAACGCTCCCGCAGCCAGTCAACGAACTCGCGGGCACCGGGCATCGGGCTCATCTCGGCGATGACCGCCTGGATGTCCGGCAGGCCCAGCTTGTGATCCGCCAGAATTTTCAGGCGCTGCTTCATCAGCACGTCATAGTCGGGAATGTCCCGGGTTGTGGCGCGCAATTCAGCGATGCCGGTACGCTCTGCAAAACCAATCCAGATTTCCGGGACCAGCACACCTTCCAGATCAAGACAGACTACTTCCAACGCCGTTCCCCTTCGCCAATGGCTGAAATTCAAAGAGGCGCCAATGTACCCAGATCATCGGGTCGATGCAAGGCGGGACGCCGCGCCGCGCCGGCTTTGGCGGTTTACCGGCCCCTGCAAATCGGGGAGAATGGCCGCCGTCCGGTTTCCCGCGCCCTCGCCGCCTCAGCCCTCCGGACAAAGTGAAGCATCCCATGATAAAAATCGATCAACTTGTTGAACTCAATACAAAATTCCAGAGTCTTGAGCCGCGTGAAATTCTGCGCCACATCCTGAGTGAGATTCCTGCCATCGCGGTGTCCTTCAGTGGCGCGGAAGATGTGGCCCTGGTGCACATGGCCTGGAAAGTGAACAAGCAGATCAAGGTGTTCAGTCTGGATACCGGGCGCCTGCACCCCGAGACCCTGCGGTTCATCGAGCAGGTGCGCAAACTCTGGAACCTCGACCTCGAGATCATGAGCCCGGATGCTGCACGCCTGCAGACACTGACCCGCGCCAAGGGCTTGTTCAGCTTCTACGAAGACGGCCATGAGGAGTGCTGCGGCGTGCGCAAGGTCGAACCGCTGCGCCGCCAGCTGGCGGGTCTGGATGCCTGGATTACCGGCCAGCGCCGCGACCAGAGCCCCACCCGCGCGGAAGTGCCCGTTGCCCAGCTGGACAAGGCGTTCTCCACCGCCGACAAACCACTGCTGAAATTCAACCCGCTGGCCAACTGGACCTCGAAGCAGGTCTGGGACTACATCCGCCTGATGGAGCTGCCCTGGAACCCCCTGCACGAACGCGGCTTCATCAGCATCGGCTGCGAACCCTGCACCCGTCCGGTAGGTCCGAACCAGCACGAACGCGAAGGCCGCTGGTGGTGGGAAGAAGCGACAGCCAAGGAATGCGGACTGCACAAGCCCGGCGTGATTTCCAGCGACCGCATGCCAGGCTGAGCCCGCTCAGCGCAGGACTGGAATCGGCACCGCAGCGAACAGCGCGTCCAGCTCGTGCTGGGACGTGGTGGCGATGGCATCCCGAATCAGCGCCGGATGCAGATGCGGGGCAAACATGGCAATGAAGTCCAGCATATACCCCCGCAGTACCGCGCCACGGCGAAAGCCGATGCGCGTGGTGCTGAAGTCGAACAGGTGGCTGATATCCACCGCCACCAGATCGGCATCCTTCACGGCATCCCAGGCCATGCTGGCCACGATGCCGATGCCTACGCCCAGCCGCACATACGTCTTGATGACATCCGCATCTGCCGCCGTGACGACGATATGGGGCGCCAGATCGTGGGCCTTGAAGGCGTCATCCAGTTTGGCGCGCCCGGTGAATCCTGACACATAGGTCACGATGGGATAGCGCGCGATGTCGGCATGACTCAGACGCTGCACCCCCAGCAGTGCATGGCCCTGGGGCAGCAACAGCACGCGATTCCAGCGGTAGCACGGCATCATGATGAGGTCTCCCACCAGCTCCATGGACTCCGTCGCGATAGCGAAATCGGCAGCGCCGCGGGCCGCCATCTCGGCGATCTGCAGAGGCGTGCCCTGATGCATGTGCAGCGATACCGCCGGATACTGACTCACGAACCGGCTGATGATGGCAGGCAGCACATAGCGGGACTGGGTGTGGGTCGTGGCGATGGAAAGACTGCCCGTCTTCTCGTCAGTGAACTCCCTGGCAATGGCGCGGATATTGTCCATTTTCAGCAGGACGGCGCCCGCCTCTTCCAGGATGCGCTGCCCGGCCGGCGTCAGCCCGCTCAGGTGCTTGCCATTGCGTACGAAGATCTGGACGCCCAGCTCTTCCTCCAGCTGCAGAATCTGCTTGCTGATGCCTGGCTGGGAGGTAAACAGGGACTGGGCTGCCGCTGAGACATTCATGCCGTTGCGCGCCACTTCCCAGACATAGCGCAATTGCTGAAGCTTCATGCAGCCCCCTGGGTATCCGCCGGCGGATTGTTGGCGACGCCACTGGGCACATGCCCGGTAGCCACATGGTGGCGCGCAGAATCGCAATGCGCCTGCTGGTCATCAAAGAACACATCGGCGTCATAGGCCTGCAGGAACGCGCCCTTGTCCCGGCCACCCAGAAACAGCGATTCGTCAATGCGGATGTTCCAGGCACGCAGGGTCTTCACCACCCGCTCATGGGCAGGCGCCGAACGGGCTGTCACCAGACAGGTCCGGATGGGGGATTCCCCTGGCGGGAAGGCCATCTGCAACCGCTGCAGTGCGGCCAGAAACGGTTTGAACGGTCCGCCCGAGAGCGGCTGATTGGCCGCCTTCTGTTCGCTGGCCGTAAACGCGGCAAGGCCGCTGGACTTGTAGATGCGTTCGGCTTCGTCCGAGAACAGCACGGCGTCGCCGTCGAACGCAAACTTCAGCCGCCCGGCAGGATTGGCGCTGACCTTGGAGGGCAGAATGGTCGCTGCCGCTACCCCCTGCTCCAGTGCGTGGCGCACGTCGCCGCCGTCGGTGGACAGAAACAGGTGGCAGTTGAACGGGGCGATGTAGCGATAGGGACTCTCGCCACCGCTGAATGCCGCGCGCGTGATCTTCAGGCCGTAGTGACTGATGGAGTTGAAGATGCGCAGCCCGGTGTCGGCGCTGTTGCGCGACAACAGGATGACCTCGACCCGGGCCTCCCCCAGCAGTTCGTTCAGCGCCAGCAGCTTGTTGACCAGCACGAAGGCATCGCCGGGCTGCAGAGGCTCATCCTCATGGGCGATCTGGTATTGCTGGTATGCCTCCAGGCCATGCTGCTCGTAGACCTGATGACTTTCATCGAGGTTGAACAAGGCCCGCGAAGAGATGGCGATGACCAGTTGGTCGACATTGGGAACCGCGCCTGGCGCTGACATGCTGTGCTTCCGTGATTGGTACTGAATTGCCACCCCTGGGGTGGTGTGCGCAGCGCTGAGTATAGTCCAAAGCGGCCGGAGGATCGCCAGACTTCCTGGCGCAGCCATGACAGGCCGTCGCGGATGCGGCTAGAATCGTCGCTTTGCAAATCCCGACAGAGAGTTTTACCCCCCGTGGTCATGAGTTGTACAAGAGCGTCCGAGAAGCGAGCCCTGTTGTTGTCAGGCGGTGGTGCGCGTGCGTCCTACCAGGTCGGGGTCTTGCGCGCGATCGCCAATATCCTGCCCCGCGAGGCCAGCAATCCGTTTCAGATCATTACCGGTGCCTCGGCCGGAGCCCTCAATGCGGCCTCGATTGCCACCCATGCCCAGCGTCTGCGCACAGGAGTGCGCACGCTCGAGTATGTCTGGAGCAATATCAGCAGCGACCAGGTCTACCGGCTCGACTCCGGCGGCCTGATCAGCAGCGCCTCGAACTGGGTGTTCTCCTTTCTGGCCAGCCGCCGCCGGGATACCCCGGCGTCACTGCTGGACAATGCGCCGCTGGAGGCCCTGCTGGGCAAGGTCATCAAGTTCGACCGGCTGCAGCGCAGCATCGACGCGGGGTATCTGGAGGCCCTGGCGATCACGGCGTCGGGGTACTCCAGCGGGGAATCGGTGTCGTTCTATCAGGGCGTTGCTGGTCTGCAGAACTGGCACAAGGCCCATCGCGTGGGGGTGCGCAGCACGCTGGGCGTGCAGCATCTGCTGGCGTCATCCGCCATACCGACGCTGTTTCCGGCGGTGCGCATCAATCGGGAGTTCTTCGGCGACGGGGCTATCCGGCAGCTCTCGCCTCTGAGCCCGGCCATCAAGCTGGGCGCCGACCGGATCCTGGCCGTGGGCGTGAGCAGCAACAAGCCAGGCAGTCCGCCGCGGGATGCCGCCCCGTCACATCCTTCGCTGACCCAGATCCTGGCCCATATTCTCAACAGTGCCTTCGTGGACACCCTGACCAATGACATGGAAGCCCTGCGCCGGGTAAACAAGCTGCTGCCGCTGATTCCCCCCGAGCGCCTGCACGAAGAGCCCGCACTGGGGCTGAAACCCATTTGCCTGCTGGACATTTCGCCCAGCCAGAACCTCAACACCATCGCGGCCGAATACTTCGATGACCTGCCCCGCACGCTGCGCCTGTTCGTGAAGGATTCCGGCTCCAGCAGCGTGTTGAGCCTGCTGTTGTTCGAGAAGCGCTACTGCCAGCGACTGATGGCGCTGGGCTTTCACGACGCCATGGCCAAGGAGGAGCAGATCCGCGATTTCTTCAGTCCAGCGCACACCTGAGACCAAGTCCGCCAATGCCACAGTAGCCATTGGGGTTCTTGGCAAGGTATTGCTGGTGATAATCCTCTGCGTAATAAAACGCATCCAACATTTTGATTTCCGTAGTAATAGCGCTGTGACCTGCGCGACTCAGCAGCGCCTGTACCTGTTCCCGGCTGGCCAGCGCCACGGCCAGAGACTCGGCAGAATCCGTATAGATGGCCGAGCGGTATTGCGTGCCACGATCGTGTCCCTGGCGCATGCCCTGGGTGGGGTCATGAGACTCCCAGAACACTTCCAGCAGGCGCCGGTACGAAATTGCGACCGGGTCGAAGTGGACCAGCACCACTTCCGTGTGCCCTGTCCAGCCGCTGCACACCTCGTCATAGGTCGGGTTTGGCGTCATGCCGCCGGCGTAGCCCACCGCTGTGCTGAATACCCCTTCCAGTCGCCAGAACACCCGCTCGGCGCCCCAGAAGCATCCAAGTGCGAACACGGCCTGCTGCAGATGCCCCGGCAATGGCTCCCGAAAAGGCTGACCACTGACGAAGTGCCGGTTGCTGACGGGCATTGGCGTGGCGCGCCCGGGCAGCGCCGTGGCGGCGGTTGGCAGGGAATCCGGCTTGCGTGAAAACATGATGTGAATCCTCTTGAAACGACATGGCCGACAGCGTGGCTGATCAGTTGGAAGGCCCGCTGGCTGCGGCCTTGCGGCTTGAATGCTGCCGGGTGATCAGGCATGATCGCGCCTCTGGAAAAACGGGCCGGCGCCCGACTTTCCGGCCCCGCAACCCCGCGCAGTATACGTTACGCCATAAGCCCCACACTGGACTTGAAAAGGATGGTCGCATGATTTCCGCACTGATGAGCAATTACGGCAACCCGGACCTCGAATTCGAGCGCGGCCAGGGCACCTGGCTTTACACGCCCGCAGGCGAGCGCTATCTGGATTTCACTACCGGCATCGCCGTGAACTGCCTGGGACATTGCCATCCGCATCTGGTGCAGGCGCTGCAGGAGCAGGCCACGCGCATCTGGCACAGCTCCAATTTGTTCCGTATCCCGCAGACCGAGCGACTGGCCCAGCGTCTGGTGGACAACACCTTTGCCGACCGCGTGTTCTTCAGCAATTCCGGCACCGAAGCCGTGGAAGCCGGCTTCAAGATGATGCGGCGTTATCACTACAGCCGTGGCGAGAGCCAGCGCGTGCGCATCATCTCCCTGACCAGTTCGTTTCACGGCCGCACGCTGGCCCCGATTGCTGCGTGCAAGAATCCCGTCCACATCGAAGGCTTCCTGACTGGCGACCCCGGTTTCGACCAGGTGCCCTTCGGCGACATCGACGCGCTGCGCGCCGCCATCACGCCGGAAACAGCGGGGGTCATACTGGAGCCGATCCAGGGCGAGGGCGGCATTCGCCTGACGCCTTTTGATTACCTCAGGCAGGTGCGCGATCTGTGCGACGAGAAAGGCATCCTGCTGATGTACGACGAAGTGCAGTCAGGGGTGGGCCGCTCCGGCTTCCTGTATGCCTACATGGCGTCGGGAGTCGTGCCCGACCTGCTTGCATCGGCGAAGGGGCTGGGGGGCGGTTTCCCGATTGGCGCCTGCCTGTCTTCCGAGCGCGTTGCAGCGCCGATGGTGGCCGGCACCCACGGCAGCACCTACGGCGGCAATCCGCTCGCCACGGCGGTGGGCAATGCAGTGCTGGACGTGATTCTGGCGCCCGGTTTCCTCGCGCAAGCCATGTCCGGTGCGGCGCGCCTGCGTGCCGGGCTGGCAGACCTGATCAACGAGTTCCCCGGTGTGATCGCCGAGCAGACAGGCCTTGGCTACATGATCGGGCTCAAGTGCACCGTCAGCAACGCCGACTTCATTCACGCCCTCAAGGACGAGCACATGCTGGTGGTCAAGGCCGGCGGCAATTCCGTGCGCCTGCTCCCACCGCTGAATGTGACTGCCGACGAAATAGATACCGCGCTTGCCATCCTGCGCAGCGCCTGTACGCGCCTGGCGACAGCGGGCTGATGTCCCGCAAGCAGCACGACACGGCCTGGAGCCTGGAATCGGAACAGCGCCTGTGGGCGCTGCTGGACCTGTGCGCCGATTACTACTGGCAGGAAGCGCCTGACTACACCTGTACCCTGCTGCGCCACAGCCCCAGTTCGGTGGCTGGCACCAATCTGCTGGGCCACCTGCCCGGCCAGACGCTTTGGGACAGTGGATTCCTTGTGACCGGCGCCGGCCAGAGCTGGCGCGCCCACCTCGCCCTGCGCGAAGAGCGCCGCGACTTTCGCGAACTGATCTGCCAGGTGGCCGCTTCCAGCGAAAATGAAGCAGAACGCTACCTGAGCGTCAGCGGCAAGGCTCGCCTGGACGACGACGGCAGCTTTCTTGGCTACCACTGCTTCGCACGGGACATCACCCGACAGATCCGCAGCGAACTGTCACTGCGACGCTTCCGGGCCGCCGTGGACATGTCCGGCGACATGATCTATCTGGTCGACCGCCTCACCATGAAATTCGTCGACATCAACGAGACCGTGTGTCGCCGCACCGGACTCAGCCGCGAGGAACTCCTGCAGCGCGGCCCTGACCTGGAAGTCCTGCAGGAGAGCCTCGAAGAACTGGAAGCGCGCTATGACCGCCTGATCCTGGACGGCACCACCAGCCGCCGCGCCAGCACCAGCGTCGATGCCGAAGGGAATGTGCGGGATCTGGAAACCTACAGCCGCGCCACCTGCATCGACGGTCGCTGGATCATCATCGGCGTGATGCGCGACGTCACCCGGCGCATGGAAATGACCCGCAGCACTGCCAAGCTGCAGCGCATGTATTCGGCCCTGACGGAAACCAATGCCGCGATGCTGCGGGCACAAACCCGTGAAGTGCTGTTTCAGGCCGTGTGCGAGGCCGTGGTCAAGGGCGGCAAATTCTCGGTCGCGGCGATCCTGACACCCGAAGGCGATACCCTGCGGGCCAGTGCCGCCGCCGGGCAGTTCAGCGAGCGACTGATGTCCCTGCGCGTTCCGATGGATCCCACCGTCGAGGAAGGTCAGGGCCTGGTGGGCGCTGCGTTCCACACGCTCAGGCCCGCCTTCAGCAATGACTTTCCAAACGACCCGCGCAGTCTGCCCTGGCGCACGCAGGTGATTGCCGGCGGCGTGGCCAGCGCCGCAGCCTTCCCCTTGCGTGAACGGGAGCAGCCCGTGGGCGTGCTGCTGTTCTATTCCTTCGAACGGGATACCTTCGACGAGGAGATCCTTGCCCTGCTCGTCAGCATGGCGGACAACATCTCCTTTGCGCTGGACAAGTTCCAGAGCGCCCAGGAGCGACGGGACGCCGCCCGCGTACTGCGGGAGAGCGAAGAGCGCTTCCGCAGCCTTACCCAGCTTTCTTCAGACTTTTACTGGGAGATGGACGCGGCACTGCAGTTCCGCAACTACGACGGCCATATCGTCAATCCGGTCAACCGGGACGCCGTGGCCACGCTGCTGGGCAGGCCATTGTGGGGCATGCCGGGGGTAGAGCCCTGCAGCCTTACCTGGGACGCGTTCCGCAAGCTGCTGGAACACCATGAGCGCTTCAAGGAGTGCGAGTTCAGCTTCGTGAACAGCCAGGGAGAGCAGCACTTCCTGGCCTTCAGCGGCGAGCCTGTCGTGGATGACACCGGCACCTTCAGCGGCTATCGCGGCATTGCGCGGGATGTCACCCAGCGCAAGCGCCTTGCGGCCCGCATGGAATATCTGGCTACCCACGACAATCTCACCGGCCTGCCCAACCGCACCATGTTCAATGAACTGCTGAGCCATGCCACCCGCATGGCGCAGCGCTATCCACTGCGCGCCTTTGCGCTGTTCTTCGTCGATATCGACCACTTCAAGCAAGTGAACGACACCTACGGACACCTGCTGGGGGATGCACTGCTGAAGGAAATTGCCGGGCGTCTACGCAAGCCGCTGCGCTCGACAGATGTCGTTGCGCGCCTGGGGGGAGACGAGTTCGTGATTCTGGTGCATGAGATCAGCGCACAGGAGAAGATCGCCGTGCTGGCGAACAATGTGCTGAAAGGTTTCGAATCAGAGTTTCAGATCGAGGGGATGCAGTGCCGCGTGACCGTCAGTATCGGCATCAGCATTTTCGGCGTGGATGCCAGTGATGAACATGCGCTCATGACCCACGCCGACGCGGCGATGTACCGGTCCAAGGAGCTGGGCAAGAATACCTGCCAGTTCTACCAGCCGCCTTCCTGAAATTCCTTCCAGGCTTCGTAGCCACCGTCCAGGCTGCAGGCCTGCAGGAAGCCGTTCTCGGAGAAATAGGCGGCAGCGCCCTGACTGGCATTGCCGTGGTAACAGCATACGATCAGAGGCGTGGCTGGATTGTGGCTGGCGATGAAGTCGTCCACGTTGTCGGCCGTAATGTGGACGGCGCCCTCAATGGCGCCCGCCGTGAAGGAATGCGCGTCGCGGATGTCCACCACCAGGGCTCCGTCGGCCAGCATGGCACTGGCCTGCTCCGCATTGATTCTGATCACGCTCATCGAGTACTCCCCATCTGTGTTGTGCGCCTTGGCGGATTCCGCCGAAAGCCTTACCATTCTGCCCTGCCACTGTGGCTCCACGATCCGACAGGCCCGCCCATGACCGAGAGCAATCCCCACGTCCAGTTCTGGAACCACGTCCTGTATGCCGCCGAAGCCATGGATGCCGCTTCCTCAGACGAAGCCCGCAGCATCGCCCTCGCCCAGGTGGTCACCCTCACGGAAGCGTTCGGAGAACAGTCGGACCCGGTGGAAAACTTCGAAGCCTTCGTGGTGCTGCGACTGTGCAATGCGCTGCAGCGTTGCCTGGAAGACCCTGACGCCGGAGCCTGATTCCTCAGCTCAGCACGATCTGCTCGAAACTCGTTACCACCGGATGAGGTGATTTCAGGCGCACGCGTTCCGGGTCCAGAGACGTGTCCTGGGGCCTGATCAGCCAGGTGGTGTTCAGCCCCGCCTCTGCCGCGGCATCCAGCTCTCCACGGTCATCAGACAGATACAGGATGGCCTGGGGTTTCAGCGCAATGGCTTCGGCGATGCGGGCATAGGATTGCACGTCGTCCTTCGGGCCGATGGTGGAATCGTAGTAGCCGGAGAACAGCAGGCGCATGTCGCCCTCTGTGGAATAGCGGAAGAACAGCTGCTGCGCCTTGATCGACTCGTGGGAATAGACATACAGATTGCGTTCTTCCTGCTGCCAGTGCCGCAATACCTCGGGAACATCGGGATAGACATGGGCCTGAAACAGGCCCTGCTTGTAGGCCTTCTCCCACAGCATGCCCTGAAGGGTCTTGAGCTCGGTGACCGCGTCTTCGTCACGGATCCACTGCTGCAACTGGCGGATGATGCCCTCCAGGTTGTGCAGGGGAATCCCCGTCTTCTCACTCAGCTTGACCAGGGCACGCATCACGTCGCGCTCCTCCTGGTGCTCTCGGACAAACGCGCCGATGTGTTTCAGCGAATATGGCATCAGCACATCATGGCTGAACCCCGTCCCTCCGGTGGTTCCCTCAATGTCTGTCACTATGGCGGCAATCTTCATCAAGTCTCCGAACTCGAGCTGCAATCGTCTGTAACGTCTTTCCTGGTCCTGCCTGCTCAAGCAAGCAGGAATCGCGCCATCCCCCGCAAACGGCGCGGGATTATAGCCTCAACTCAGTCGATCCTGCACACCAGACCTTTAAGATAGAGGCTTTCCGGGAAAGGCAGACCCACTGGATGGTCCGCCGCCTGGTGCATATAGTGCAGAATCTGACCGGTGCGCCCGGCATCGAGCACGGCGTCGGCGGTGATCTTCTGGAATAGAGGCAGATCGATGGCCCCTGAGCAGGAAAAATTCACCAGCAGTCCACCTGGACTGAGCAGT
>CAYWMC010000026.1:0-14065 GCA_964459345.1 uncultured Klebsiella sp.
ATCCGAAGGTACCGGTGTTATTGCCGGTGGTGCGATGCGCGCAATCATGGAACTTGCCGGCGTACAGAACGTGTTGGCGAAGTGCTACGGGTCCACTAATCCTGTGAATGTTGTCTATGCGACGTTCAAGGGCTTGAAAAACATGCGCGCGCCGGAAAGCATTGCGGCAAAGCGCGGTAAAACTCTCGAAGAAATATTGGGTTAGCAGCTATGGCTACAAAGAATATCAAAGTGACTCTGGTGCGTAGCCAGATCGGCACAATGGAAAGACACAGGCAGTGCCTGAAAGGGCTTGGCCTGCGTCGTATGCACCAGACCGTCGAGATCCTTGACACTCCTGCCAATCGCGGATTGATCACCAAGGTTCGCTATATGTTGTCAGTCGAAGGCGAGGAATAAGAGATGCATCTGAATACATTGAGCCCGGCCCCAGGCAGCACCAAACCACGCCGACGTGTCGGTCGTGGTATCGGCAGCGGACTTGGCAAGACTTGCGGTAGCGGCCACAAAGGTCAAAAAGCTCGCAGCGGCGGCGGAGTGCGTCCTGGTTTCGAAGGCGGTCAGATGCCTTTGCAGCGCAGGCTTCCGAAATTCGGTTTCACGTCACGTGTTGGCCGTATTACTGCGGAAGTTCGCACAAGTGAGCTGGCAGGTATCACTGCTGACGTCATCGATCTCGCAGCACTGCGTGCAGCCAATCTGGTCACTGCGTCGATTCGTCGTGTGAAGGTCATGCTGTCTGGCGAAGTGAGCAAGCCTCTGACACTGAAAGGTCTGAAGGTTACCAGTGGTGCGCGTGCTGCAATCGAAGCAGCCGGCGGCCAGGTGATTGATGTCGTTATCGTCCACAATGTTGGCAAGAACGGGAAGAAGCTTCCAAAGAAAGCTGGCACCAAGGACTAAGTAGAAAGCAATGGCCATAAAACCGACTATCAATCCCGACAAGATCGGCGCAGGACTTGGCGAGCTTAAGGCTCGTCTGCTGTTCCTGGTTTTCGCTCTGTTCGTGTATCGCGTCGGGACGCATATTCCGGTGCCTGGCATAGACCCGAACCAGTTGACGAACCTGTTCAACCAGAACGAAGGCACTTTCCTCGGGCTGTTCAACATGTTTTCAGGTGGCGCTCTGGAGCGTATGAGTATCGTGGCGCTCGGCATCATGCCGTATATTTCCGCCTCGATCATCATGCAGCTTTTGACTGCCGTCAGTCCGCAGCTGGAGCAACTCAAGAAAGAGGGTGAGTCTGGTCGTCGCAAGATTACGCAGTACACCCGGTATGGTTCGTTGGTACTGGCTACCGTGCAAGGTACCGGTATGACAGTAGGCTTGTTGGCGCCGATGGCTTACAACCCGGGTATGGGCTTCACTGTCACTGCGATTGTGTCTCTCGTTACCGGTGCCATGTTCATGATGTGGCTTGGTGAGCAAATTACAGAGCGCGGTGTGGGCAACGGCATTTCGATGCTTATTTTCGCGGGTATTGTAGCGGGGCTTCCGGGCGCTATTGGCAACTCGCTGACTCAGGCTTATGAAGGGCAGATCAGCGGTCTGCTGTTGTTCGTAGTCGGGTTGATTGCAGTAGTTGTAATCGCAGCGATTGTGTTCATCGAGCGTGGCCAGCGACGCATTACAGTGAATTATGCGAAGAGACAGCAGGGCCGGCGCATGTATGCGGCGCAGTCCAGTCATCTTCCGCTGAAAGTGAATATGGCTGGTGTCATTCCCGCTATCTTCGCCAGCAGTATTCTGCTGTTCCCAGCCTCACTCGGGCAGTGGTTCGGGCAGTCTGATGGCGCTGAATGGCTGCAAGACCTGGCATTGATGATTGGTCCAGGTCAGCCTCTGTACATCATTATTTTCAGTGCCATGATCGTGTTTTTCTGTTTCTTCTACACAGCTCTCGTCTTCAATCCGAAGGATGTTGCCGAGAACCTGAAGCGATCTGGTGCATTTATCCCGGGAATTCGACCAGGTGAACAGACAGCGAAGTATATCGACCTTGTGTTGACGCGTTTGACGATGTTTGGTGCCGTGTACATCACCATCGTGTGTCTGCTTCCGAATTTCTTCCAGATGATGGCCAACGTGCCGTTCAATCTGGGTGGTACCGCAATGTTGATCGTCGTAGTGGTCAGTATGGATTTCATGTCCCAGGTGCAATCGCACTTGATGTCTCATCAGTACGATTCGCTGATGAAGAAATCAAATCTGGGCAGTTTTGGCCGCGGAGGCCTTTGATACAGGACTGACCGCGGGGGTTCTCCGACGTGAGCCAGGTTCTCGAATGAGAGGGAGTATATAAAGTGAAAGTTAGAGCATCAGTCAAAAAAGTGTGTCGCAAGTGCAAAGTGATCAAGCGCAATGGCGTGGTCAGAGTAATCTGTTCGTCAGAGCCCAGACACAAGCAGCGTCAAGGCTGAAGTCGTCTGGTTGATTTTTCAGTGGTCAGAGTATATCCTTTGCCCCCCGTAATTTTGGCTCAGAGCGATTTGAGCGCGTACGTAAAAATCTAAAGTGGAGTAAAAATATGGCACGTATTGCAGGTGTCAACATACCGGATAATAAGCATATTGTGATTTCCCTTGGCTACGTCTTCGGAATCGGTGCTACCAGGGCAAAAATCATTTGTGCAAACACTGGTATTGCTCCGCACACCAAGACAAGCGCGCTTACTCCAGAGCAATTGGACAGTGTTCGTGCTGAAGTAGCCAAATTCACGGTGGAAGGCGATCTGCGTCGCGAGCTTTCAATGGCTATCAAACGTCTGATGGATCTCGGTTGCTTCCGTGGCATTCGTCATCGTCGCTCCTTGCCGGTGCGAGGTCAGCGTACCAAGACCAACGCTCGTACTCGCAAGGGTCCGCGCAAGCCAATTCGCAAGTAACAATGTATTGAGCAGCCTTCCAGTCCGCCGCCGAGGCAAGACTGACAAGAGCAAGGCGACAGAAGCAGTCAATTGAATCAGGAATAAATTATGGCCAAGCCAGCAGCAGCGAAAGCAGTGAAGAAAAAAGCCCGCAAAGCGGTAGTGGATGGAATCGCATTCATCCACGCTTCTTTCAACAACACCATCGTGACCATCACTGATCGTCAGGGCAATGCACTGAGCTGGGCAACCTCTGGTGGCTCAGGCTTCCGCGGTTCGCGCAAGAGCACTCCATTCGCTGCGCAGGTCGCTGCAGAGCGCGCTGGCAAGGCGGCAATCGAGCTGTATGGTCTCAAGAATCTTGATGTGAAAGTCAACGGTCCTGGTCCAGGTCGTGAATCTGCTGTCCGTGCGTTGAACGGCTGTGGTTTGAAGGTAAGCAACATCACTGACGTTACGCCGATGCCCCACAACGGCTGCCGTCCGCCCAAGAAGAGACGTGTGTAAGCTTGCACAGTCAGTTTGTCATCACATTGTTAGGATTCATGAATTTAGTGGCTTATCTCCAATAGATAAGAACATAGGAGACAATATATGGCCCGTTACTTAGGCCCCAAATGCAAGCTCGCGCGACGTGAAGGAACAGATCTGTTTCTGAAGAGTGGCGTTCGACCGCTGGACAGCAAGTGCAAGACTGAGAATGCTCCTGGCCAGCACGGTGTGCGCAAGGGCAGACTTTCTGATTACGGTGTTCAGCTTCGTGAGAAGCAGAAAATCCGTCGTATCTATGGCGTTCTGGAAAAGCAGTTCAGCGGTTATTACAAGGAAGCGGCCCGTCTGAAGGGCGCAACCGGTGAGAACCTGCTGCAGCTTCTCGAATCGCGTCTGGACAACGTTGTATACCGTATGGGCTTTGGTTCTACACGCGCCGAGTCCCGTCAGCTCGTTACTCACAAGTCGATTCTTGTGAATGGCGACATTATCAACATCCCTTCATATCAAGTGTCACCCGGTGATGTCATTTCCGTGCGCTCCAAGGCGAAGGAACAACTGCGCATCAAGGCAGCCATGGATCTGGCCGCGCAGCGCAGCCCTGTAGAGTGGATCAACGTGAACAGCGACAAGATGGAAGGCCAGTTCAGCCGCAAGCCTGATCGCGCCGACCTTTCTGCTGACATTAACGAAAACTTGATAGTTGAGCTTTACTCCAAGTAGTAAAGTCACTAATTGCGAAGGGTGATTCCATGCAGATTTCATTGTCGGATTTTTTGACACCGCAGTTGATCAAGGTTGAAGAGTATGACCGTTACCACTCCAAAGTGGTGCTCGAGCCTCTTGAGCGAGGTTTCGGCCATACGCTGGGTAACGCGCTGAGAAGAATTCTGCTGTCTTCCATGCCAGGTGCGGCCATTGAAGAAGTGGAAATCGACGGTGTGGTGCACGAGTACAGCACGATCGAAGGTGTTCAGGAAGACGTCATTGAGATTCTGCTGAACCTGAAAGGCGTGGCAGTGATTTTGAATGGCCAGGATGAAGCCGTGTTGACCTTGAATGCCAAGGGCACTGGTGTAGTTCGCGCAGGCGACATCATCGTGGGTCACGACGTAGAGATCGTGAATCCTGACCACGTTATCGCCAATCTCAATGATAGCGGCGAGCTGAAGATGCGCATGACTGTTCGCAAAGGCCGCGGTTACGCGCCGGCAGACACTCGTGTGTCCAATGACGACGAGACTCGCGCAGTCGGTCGCCTGTTCCTGGATGCGTCATACACGCCAGTCTCTACTGTGTCTTACTCTGTTGAGAGCACACGTGTTGAGCAGCGTACTGACCTCGACAAGCTGATCATCGATTTGCGCACCAATGGCACAATCGATCCAGAAGAAGCGATTCGCCGCGCAGCAACAATTCTGCAGCACCAGCTGGCAGTGTTCGTCGATCTGCAGAGCCAGGTAGCGAATACACCGGAAGAGCCAGAAGACGAGATCGATCCGATTCTGTTGCGTCCAGTCGATGATCTTGAGCTGACAGTACGCTCTGCGAACTGTCTGAAAGCGGAAGACATTTACTACATTGGTGACCTGATTCAGCGTACGGAAGTTGAACTGCTGAAGACGCCGAACCTCGGCAAGAAGTCACTGACAGAGATCAAGGACGTACTCGCGACACGCGGTCTGTCCCTGGGACTGCGTCTGGAGAACTGGCCACCGTCCAGCCTTCGTTCGGACGACCGTAACTAAATCAGGATTTTAAACACAGAGTGACCGAGTACCGTCGGGTGCGAAGGTAAGAATAGGAATTAGAAGCTATGCGTCATCGTAAAAGTGGACGTCAACTCAGCCGGAACAGCTCACATCGCCATGCGATGCTGCGCAACATGACTGTTTCCCTGGTTGAGCACGAGATCATCAAGACAACTCTGATCAAGGCGAAGGAATTGCGCATGGTCGCAGAGCCCCTGATTACTCTTTCCAAGAGTGACAGCGTTGCGAACCGTCGTCTGGCCTTCAATCGTCTGCGTGACAAGGCTGCTGTAGGCAAGCTGTTCACTGCACTCGGCCCACGCTACAACGAGCGTCCAGGTGGCTACATCCGCATCCTGAAATGCGGCATGCGTCCAGGTGACAATGCACCAATGGCGTATGTCGAACTGGTTGACCGTCCGGGTGCTCCGGGAGCTGACTCGGAAGAGTGAGTTCAGGCAAGTCAAGTATCTACAAAGCCGGGTCTGACTCGGCTTTGTCGTTTCTGGGAGATCGGTATGACGCACTCATTCCACCCGCCGCAGCGAACGTTGATGGGCCCTGGCCCCTCTGACGTCGATCCCCGCATTCTCCAGGCCATGAGCCGGCCGACCATCGGCCATCTTGACCCTCGATTCATTGATTTGATGGACGAGATCAAGCAACTGTTGCAGATGGCTTTCAAGACCTCCAATGCTTTGACACTCCCCATTTCTGCTCCTGGTTCAGCTGGCATGGAAGCTGTCTTTGTCAATTTGCTGCAGCGTGGAGACAAGGCGATTGTCTGTCAGAACGGCGTGTTTGGCGCTCGTATGAAAGAGAACGTCGAGCGTTGCGGGGCGCAGGCGATCCTGGTGCAGGACGACTGGGGAAAGCCTGTGGATCTGAACAAGGCTGAAGCTGCGCTGCGTGCGCATCCCGATGCAAAGATGCTGGCATTTGTGCACGCGGAAACGTCCACCGGTGTTTGCAGTGATGCCGAAGGGCTTGCAGCGTTGGCGCAGGCGCACGGGTGTCTGTCAGTGGTGGACGCGGTGACTTCTCTCGGCGGTACTGCTCTCGAAGTGGACCTGTGGGGCATCGATGCGGTGTATTCAGGGTCGCAGAAATGTCTTTCCTGCGTGCCTGGCCTGTCACCGGTCTCCTTCAGCGACAGGGCCGTGCAGCAGATTCGTTCTCGCAGTGAAAAGGTGCAGAGCTGGTTCCTGGACATGAATCTGATCATGGATTATTGGGGCACGGGCACGCGGCGCAGTTATCACCATACGGCGCCGGTCAACGCGCTGTATGGCCTTCACGAAGCGCTGGTGATCCTCGAAGAGGAAGGTCTGGAGAATGCCTGGAGAAGGCACATGCAGCATCACAGGGCGCTGGTGGCCGGTCTCGAGGCCATGGGCTTGTCCATGTGGGTGGATGAGCGGCGTCGACTGCCTCAACTCAATGCCGTGGGTGTGCCGGCGGGCGTGGACGAAGCGCTGGTCAGGGCGGCGTTGTTGCGCGATTACAGTCTCGAGATCGGCGCAGGGCTCGGCGCGCTGGCAGGCAAAGTCTGGCGCATTGGTCTGATGGGCCATGCCTGCAACAGGCGCAATGTGCTTTTCTGCCTCGGGGCGCTGGAAGACACCTTGCTGGCAGCTGGAGCAGACATTCAGCCGGGTCGCTCCCTCATTGCGGCCCATGCTTTTTATGCACAGGAGCAGCGGCAGTCAGAGTAGCGACTGCCTGCAATCAGTCTTGAACGGCTGACTTGCGCATTGACTGGAAGCGCTCAGTCCGACTGCGCTGGTCTGGAGGGGAAAAGACTGAAGTACAGCATCGGCCACAGTCCCACGTGCACCATCACATCCGCCGTATTGAAGATGTAATGCCAGTAGGGAATGTGCTGCACATTGATGAAGTCGACCACGCTGCCGTACAGCAGACGGTCCAGAATATTGCTGCCGCCTCCACCAACCACAAAGCCGAAGCAGACGTATTCGTAGGACTGAATGTCGCGGCCCCGCCACAGGTACACCACCAGGGCGCTGATCAGCAGCAGGCTGAAGGCACCGAATATCCAGCCGTGCCCCTGGAACATCCCGAACACGCCCCCCATATTGCGTATGTGCGTGAAATGAACGAATGAACTCCATTCCACGCTGGTGCCCAGAGGAATGCGGGAATTGACCAGATAGCTGCCGATCTGCGAGACGGTCAGGACAGTCAGGGCAATGAGGCTGAAGCGCAACATCTGGCGGGATCTGGACAAGTAACACCTGGCGGTCTGGCTGAAAACGGGCCGCCAGAATACCACAGGCCTCTTGCGAATCGACAGACGCAGGAATGGGCGACAACGGGGCTCACCAACATGGCGCAGGAAGTAACAGGCCAGCACACCGCCAGGCGGCGACTGATCGCATCGTCTTACAAGTTTCTGAAGCGCGGCGAGCGACATCTGCCACCCGTGTTGCGGGGGCTAATGGGAATTCTACTGATCCTGGCGGGGGTGCTGGGGTTCCTGCCGATACTTGGGTTCTGGATGATTCCCCTTGGTGTGGCACTGCTGGCTACGGACGTTCCGCGCTTGCGACTGTGGTTCATCAAACGTCTGAACCACAGCCGCCGCAAGACGGGGAGAGCATTCAGGCGGTGATCAGCGCAGCTGCGCAAACAGTGCGCGCAGACGATTGGCATTCTTGCCGATATCACTGCCGCCGACCCGCGATTTCGAGCGAGCCTGCAATACAGTCCCTTCTGGAGTTTCGCTGATCAGCACGATGACGTCGTCCTTGAAGCGGAACCAGAACGTGGTATCCGTTGCTTCCACGCGACCTTCCGCCAGATTCTGATCCACCAGTTCCCAGCCCAGCGTGTCAACGGCAGCCAGCACCCGGTTGAAGACTTCTTCCTTGGACTCGGTAAAGGTCTGCGGGACGATGTCCGGATAGGCTTCCTTCTGTGCTGCAGCCATGCGCGTGGCGTCCCAGTTGGGCTGATCGCCATAGATGACAGAGTTCGGTGCATTGGCGCGCAGCGGCGCAACGGCGACGAATGCAGGAGGATTGTCGGTGTCAGTGGTGATGTCGTGAATCGGCGGAGTGCCTTCGGGCGCGCGGTAGGTCTCAGGAACGACGTAGGCCAGTGCGCTTGCCACGCAGCCGATCGCGGCCAAAGTCGTAAGCCGCTTCACCGCAATGGGGGCCAGTTTGCGCGCACCAAAGAAGATGCCGATGGTCACCACCAGCGTGATCCAGGCGGCCCAGTCGGCGCTGGCATTGACAAAACGCAGCATGTTGAAGCCAGTGCGGAAGTCCCACAGGCCGATCCAGACGCCAAGGGAGGCCGCCAGCGCATAGGCCCCCAGGCCAAGGCCGGTGGCGAGTGCTGCATAGGCAAAAACCACCAGGGCCTTGCCCGCTGCTGGTGATGGGGAACTGACAGGGTTGTTCGAGTCGCTCATGGGATAGTCCTTGTTCTTGGATTGTTGCTGGCGTCGGAATTGCGCCGGTTCTCTTTGTGGTGGCAATGTCTCGCAATGGCCGCAGGCTTGCAAGTCATTCAACGCGGCTTCTGGTGCGGCGCACGGCATCCTGCCAGAGGGCATAGCGTTCGTCTCGCCACTGCTTGTCCTTCTGCGGAGTAAAGGATCTGTCCAGCTGCCACTGACCGGCGATGCTTTCCAGCGACTCATGCATGCCCATCTGCAGGCCGGCCAGCCAGGCCACTCCCAGCGCCGTTGTCTCGGTGACCTGCGGCCTGTCCACGCGACACCCCAGCAGGTCGGCGAGATTCTGCAGCACGAAGTCATTGCGGGCCATTCCGCCATCGACCCGCAAGGTGTCGGGTCGCACGCCATCGGCCTGCATGGCTTTCTGCAGGTCGCGAGTCTGATAGCACACGGACAGAAGTGCTGCGCTCACCAGTTCCTTGATGCCGGTGTCACGCGTCAGGCCGAAAATCGCGCCGCGCGCGTCTGCGTCCCAGTAGGGCGCCCCCAGACCAGTGAATGCCGGCACGAACATCACTTGAGTACTCTTGTCGGATTGCAGAGCCAGCGCCTCGGTCTCGGCGGCATCGTGGAAGAGTTTCAGCCCGTCACGCAGCCATTGCATGGTGGCTCCCGCCATGAAAATGCTGCCCTCAAGGGCATAGGTGACCTTGCCATTCAGGCGATAGGCGATGGTGCTCAGCAGCCGGTTCTCCGAGTTCAGCGCCTTGTCACCCGTGTTGAGCAGCAGGAAGCAGCCGGTGCCATAGGTGCTCTTGGCCATGCCCTGCTGGAAGCAGCATTGACCAAACGCCGCTGCCTGCTGGTCGCCTGCGATGCCGGCGATGGGCACGGCCGCCCCCAGAATCTGCGTATCGCTTGTGCCGAAATCGGCAGCACTATCCAGCACCTCGGGCAACAGGCTGGCCGGCACATCGAACAGTTCCAGCAGCTCCTTGTCCCAGCACTGATCGTGGATATTGAACAGGAGTGTCCGTGAGGCATTGGTCGCATCGGTGCGATGGCTGCGCCCTCCAGTCAGGCGCCACAGCAGGAAGGTGTCGACTGTGCCAAAGGCCAATTCGCCCCGCTCTGCCTGCTCGCGTGCGCCAGGCACGTTGTCCAGAATCCAGCGGATCTTGCTCGCGGAAAAGTAGGCGTCGAGCAGCAGGCCTGTCTTGCTCTGAATGATGGCGCTGCGACCCTGTGCGGCCAGCGTTTCGCTGACTGACTGGCAATAGGCACTGGTGCGGCGGTCCTGCCAGACGATGGCGCGATACAGGGGAATTCCCGTCTGACGGTTCCAGATCAGGGTTGTCTCGCGCTGATTGGTGATGCCGATGGCGAGTAGCTGGTTGGCCGACAGGCCCGCCTGCTGGAGGGCCTGCCGGGCACTGCGCAAGGAACTTTGCCACAGATCCTCAGGCTCGTGCTCTACCCAGCCGTCCTGCGGAAAATGCTGTGCAAACTCCTCTTGTCCCACACCAAGGCGCTGGCCGTGGGTGTCGAACACGATGGCGCGGCTGCTCGTGGTCCCTTGATCGAAGGCAAGAATATAGTGGCTCATCACAGATTTATCCGGTTCCCGGGTAGGCCAGCTGCGAGCAGCTTGCGTATGATACAGGGACGCGTGTCATCGTCCCGGCATGCAATTGAAGGTTATAGTACCCCTATGATTCCGACTTCCACAATTCACGATCTGCTGGTCATCGGAGGCGGTATCAATGGCGTCGGCATCGCGGCAGACGCCGCCGGGCGCGGGCTGGATGTGGTGCTGTGCGAAAAGCGGGATCTGGCCTCGGCCACGTCCTCCGCCAGTACCAAACTCATTCATGGCGGTCTGCGCTATCTCGAGAACTACGAATTTCGCCTCGTCCGTGAAGCCCTGTCCGAGCGCGAAGTCCTTCTGCGCAATGCACCCCATATCATCACGCCCATGCGTTTTCGTCTGCCGCACCGCCCGCACCTGCGGCCACGCTGGATGATTCGCGCGGGCTTGTTTCTCTACGATTCCCTGAGCCGGCGCGTCACACTGCCCGCCTCCTGCAGTGTGCAGTTCGGCCCCGACAGCCCGCTGGTGGACAGTCTGCGCGATGGCTTCGAATATTCCGACGCCTGGGTGGATGATGCACGCCTGGTCGTGTTGCTGGCGATGCAGGCTCGTGAGAAAGGCGCCACCATTCTCGTGAATACCGAGTGCATCGCCGCACGGGAGCAGGAAGGCATCTGGCACCTTTCCCTGCGCGACAGCGTGACCGGCGCCGAGTCCGAATTGCGCGCGCGCGCACTCGTCAATGCTGCGGGGCCCTGGGTTGAACGTGTCGGGCGCGCAGTGCTGCCGACCCGTGCCCACGAAGGCGTCCGTCTGGTGAAAGGCTGCCATATCGTGGTTCCCAGGCTGCATGAACGGCCCGAGGCATTTCTGCTGCAGAACAGCGACGGGCGCGTCGTGTTCGTGATCCCCTACGAGCGCGACTATTCACTGATTGGCACCACCGACGAGGACTATTCAGGAGATCCCGCTGACGCCAGCATTGCACCGGCAGAGATCGACTATCTGGTGGGAATCACGAACGAGTGTTTCAAAACAAGGATCAGTGCGGCAGATGTCGTGCATCACTTCGCAGGGGTGCGTCCGTTGCTGGCGAGTGACGAAGAGAATGCTTCCAAGGTGTCGCGGGACTATACCCTGACCCTGGACACGCATGGCGCACCGCTGCTGACAGTGTATGGCGGCAAGATCACCACGTACCGGCGCCTGGCAGAAAGCGCCATGGACAGACTGCGACAGATTTTTCCACAGTTGCCCGGGCACTGGACAGCGCAGGCCAGCCTTCCTGGAGGCGATTTCCACTCGCAGTCAGATCTGCGGGCGGCCCTGCAGAGTGAGTACCCTTGGGTTGCGTCCGCAGTGCTGGAGCGCTGGATGACTCACTACGGCACGCGAACGCGCGTGCTGGTGGGCGACGCGACCTCGATGGCGGATCTGGGCGAAGACTTCGGGGCAGGGCTGCACGCCCGGGAAGTGGAGTATCTGTGTGCGCAGGAATGGGCGCACAGCGCCGAAGACATCCTGTGGCGCCGCAGCAAGCTGGGTCTGCGTTTTTCCGCACCCCAGGTGGCCAGACTTGCGGCCTGGTTGCAGGCACGCAGAGTCTGATCAGCCCGCGGCTTTCTTGCTGTTGTACATGGCCGAGTCCGCGTGGTGGAGCAGCGCTTCCATGCTGTCACCGTCATCCGGGTACACCGCGATGCCGATACTCGGCGTGGATTGCAGCGTGTGATCGCCCAGCAGGAACGGTTGACTGAGGGCGTCGCGAATCTTGACCGCCACATGGGTCGCATGCATCGGCAGAACGACATTGTTCAACAGCACCACGAATTCGTCTCCGCCCATGCGCGCCACCGTGTCAGACTCCCGTACGCAGTGCAGCAGTCTTTTCGCCACTTCCTGCAGCATCAGATCGCCCGTGGCATGGCCATGGTAGTCGTTTACATCCTTGAACTTGTCCAGATCGATATAGAGCAGCGCGAAGCGCGCGTGATCCCGGCGTACCCGCGCCAGCACCGTGCCAAGGCGGTCTTCGAACAGGCCGCGATTGGCGAGCCCTGTCAGCGGGTCGTGCCCGGCGGCATGCAGCAGACGGGCGAACAATTGCGTGCGCATGATCGCAGAGGCGACCTGCGTCGAGACGAATTGCAGCAGCTTCTTGTCATGCGGCGTGTAGCGCACAGCGCCGGAGTAACTCTGCACCACCAGGGCGCCGATGGCGCGTTTGCCAGTCTTCAGCGGGACGCCAAGCCAGTCGATGGCAGGCGTGCCAATGACGGGCCGGCCGTCGCTGGCGGGGGCGTCGAGGGATTCCGAGGTCAGCAGCAGCGCCTTGCCAGTGCGTATGACTTCCGCACTCAAAGTGCCGGAATTGAGACGGCGCGGGGCGGGTGGCTCGTCGTGTGCATCCACGAAATAGGGGAAGCTCAGTTCGTCCTTGTCTTCGTCATACAGCGCCACGAAGAAGTTGCTGGCCGGCAGCAGCGCCCCCACGATGCGGTGGATCTGGGCAAACAGCGTTGGCAGGTCTTCGGCTTCGTGGGCGGCCTCGGAAATGGCGTAGAGCGTGGCTTGCAGTGTCTCGGCGCGTTTGCGTTCCGTGATGTCATGGGCGACAGCGATGCGCAGCTGGTCCTGCTCGGACAGGCGTGCCGACCACAGGATGTGCACCACGTGGCCTTCCTTGTGCACGTAGCGATTCTCGAAACCGGTTACCAGTTCCCCGGCCTGTACGCGCTGCGCCATGACCAGGGTCTTTTCATGGTCGTCGGGCAGCACCATCGCCAGCATGTTGCGGCCCAGCATTTCCTCAGGGGTATAGCCGAAGATCTGCTGGCAGGCGGCACTTGCGAACACGAAGCGGCCTTCTGCATTGACGACGCAGACGGCGTCCAGCAGAAGGTCCATGAATTCGACAAGTGGGCGTTCGTGGGAATCCGTCATCGTCACTAGTGGTTGAAAAGTACGTTGTAGGGACCAACGCCTCCGCGGTCCACCACGAGGTGCTGATAGCCGGACTGCGGACCGCCGGTCAGAACATAGTCGTCCAGACCCTTCGACTTCACGTCATGGCGAAAGCGGTCATGCAGGTATTCGCTCAGTTCCAGGGCCGTGAGCTCGCCGTTCTCATCGAAATCGGCAAAGCCTTCCAGCGCTTCTTCAAAGAACACTGACAGATAGCCCCCCGCACGGAACTTGGCGGCGACCTGTGATGTGACGTCCTCTTCAGAGGAGAACAGGCCCATGCGACCGGGTCGTGACACGATGTCTTTCGCGAAGCCGCCGCTGAAACAGGAGTCCAGCACCAGCAGTGAAGTGCCCGCGTTGATGGAGTCAAACAACACACTGAGTTCGTCGTCCAGCACCGACCCGTCATACAGTTCGATGGTTTCATCAATGCCGTCGGGATCGGAGCTGCTGGGGCCGCTGCTGCGCTCGATGCGGCTGCCGTGGCCGGAGTAGAACAGCACGAACGTGTCTTCCGGGCGGATGCGTGAGGCGATGCGGGCGATGGCATCCCGCAGGTTGCCGATGGTGGCCTGGTCGTTGAGCAGGGTAATGCCATTGTCCGGTGCCATGCCGACACCATTGATCAGGGCATCCCGGGCGCGCACCGCGTCCTGATCGGTGTAGCTAAGGTCGGAGTCAGTCCCCGGGTAGTCACTGATGCCGGCGAAGATGCCGTAGATCTGCCCGCCGCCGCCTTCCTGCACGTACAGCGGCGCGTCTTCCAGCGTGGTGGCACTGAGCGTGTAAGCGCCTTCGATGCCGGCGGCGTAGGAGCTCACCACCACCCGGTAGCGACCGGATTCCGGCAGGCTGATCTCCACTGCGGACTCGCTGACATTGCCCTCGAAGTCATCGTTCTCGATGGCCTCACCCGCGGGCGTGATCAGCCGCAGATAGGTGTCGAACTCCGACGAGCGCAGGCTGATGC
>CAYWMC010000027.1:0-2863 GCA_964459345.1 uncultured Klebsiella sp.
TGCCACCTGCCCACATCGATGCCATGCTCCAGAATCCAGAGGCTTACAGTTTCTCGGGCGAGTCTCGCGAGATGACGGTGCTGTTCGCCGACATCCGTGATTTCACGAGCGTATCGGAGGCATTGACTGCGACAGAGCTGAAGCAGTTGTTGAATGAGTTCTTCACGCCCGTCACAGGCATCATCTTCGAGCACAACGGCACGGTCGACAAATATGTAGGCGACATGATCATGGCCTTCTGGGGGGCTCCTCTGGAAGATCACAATCATCGCGCCAATGCCGTGGCGGCAGCGCTCAAGATTCTTGCAGAAGTGGAACGCCTGCGCGTGGAGTTTCCGCGCAAGGGATTTCCTGCCATCAACATCGGAATTGGCGTGAACACAGGCATGATGAACGTGGGCGACATGGGATCAGTTTATCGTCGCGCCTACACTGTGTTGGGCGATGCCGTGAATCTCGGGTCTCGGCTCGAGGGCCTGACGAAATTCTACGGCGCGAAACTGCTGATCGGCGAAGAGACGCATCATACCCTTGAGGGCGTCGTGTGCCGGCTGATTGACAAGGTGAAAGTGAAGGGCAAGGACCATGCGGTTCGCGCCTATGAACCACTGTGCACCACTGACCAGGCCACTCCGCAATTGCTCGCCGAAGTGAGTCGTTATCATGAAGCGCTCGACAGTTATTTCGCGCAGCGTTGGGATGATGCGCAGGAACAATTCGAAGCTCTGCATGCCAGCGCGCCGCAGGCAATTTTGTATGGGATTTATCTCGAAAGAATTGCAGATTTGCGTGCCCATGATCTGCCCGCAGACTGGGATGGCTCCTTCCAGCATCTGAGCAAATAGTCGTGCGAATCGCACTGCAATTTCTCCTGTCAAGTATTCGCAAACCCTGTTTTTCAGGCTGGAAATCAGCCAAGAAAATTGATTGACATGCCTCTTCAAGTCGGTAAAATGCGCGTCACCCAAGAGAACGGGTGTTTAGCTCAGTTGGTAGAGCGTCGCCCTTACAAGGCGAATGTCGGGGGTTCAAATCCCTCAACACCCACCAAATCTCTAGGGTTCTGCAGTTGTAAACGTTTGTGTGGACCGGTAGTTCAGCCGGTTAGAATGCCGGCCTGTCACGCCGGAGGTCGCGGGTTCGAGTCCCGTCCGGTCCGCCACTAACGACTCTCGCAATACATATCAAAGCCTCCGTATCCCAAGTCAAAATATCCACTGTCAATGGCATTGATCCCTTTGCCTTCTTGCTCTGTATTTTACTTTTGTCCGCACTGATCTGGCCGTTTATAAAAGCGCACATGGCACCATTATTCAGCCCTCGGAAATCGCGACCAATGCCGGGACTTCGACCTTGTTGCGCTGCCTTTACTATGCTCGGGGCGCTCGCTAACATGCCGGGGTCCATGCCGCTCTGCCTGCGTTGATCCACGATGAGCGTCTGCTGTCCCACTACAATGAAAACTGTCCGGGAGTAATCGAGAGATGGAAGCAGTGAGTGCGCAAAGCCGCGCATCTGAAGGTCGCGTCGACACACTTCTGGTCCAGGCACATGGCATTGCCGCCTTTGCGACACTTCTCGTGGCCGTCGTATTCGGCATTCTGGTATCCCTGCAGTT
The DNA here is from genome assembly GCA_964459345.1 of uncultured Klebsiella sp. Lineage (GTDB taxonomy): Bacteria > Pseudomonadota > Gammaproteobacteria > Pseudomonadales > Pseudohongiellaceae > UBA5078. The sequence continues at coordinate 1,619 of CAYWMC010000027.1, forward strand.
CATCTTTCCTGATCTGTTTGCCGGCCTTCTGCCCAGCTGGGGGCGCATGCGTTACGCACACACCCAGGGAATCATGCTGGGGTGGCTGGGCAACGCATTTCTAGCCTTTCTCTACCATGCAGTGCCCGTGCTCACCGGGCGCTCGGTGACAGGTCGCAATCTCGGGCTGGCCTTGTTTGGAATCTGGAACTTCGTTGTCATGTTGCCGGGCTGGGCTCTGGTACTGGCCGGAGTGAGTCAACCCCTGGAATGGGCCGAGTTTCCGCTGTTTGTGGATGTCTTCGTGGTGCTGGCATTCCTGCTGGCGGCGCTGCAGTTTCTGCCACCCTTCTTTCGCAAAGGCCTTGCCGACCTCTATGTGTCGAGCTGGTACATCATTGGCGCTTTGGTGTTCACCCTGCTTTCCTATCCAATGGGCAACATCGTGCCGGAATTCGTTCCCGGTGCGGCGGGCGCGGCGTTCAGCGGATTGTGGATCCACGATGCTGTCGGACTCTTTGTAACCCCTCTGGCTCTCGCCATATTGTATTTCGTGATTCCTGCGACCACTGGCCGCCCGGTATACAGCCATCTGCTGTCGATGCTGGGGTTCTGGGGGCTCTTCTTTCTATATCCGCTGAACGGCACCCATCACTACATCTTCTCCGTCATTCCGATGGAGGCGCAGATGACAGCGATCTATGCGTCCTTCCTGCTGGGCGTCATTGTGCTGATCGTGGTTTCCAACCTGATGCTGTCGCAGCGCGGAAGTGGCTGGATCCCCAGAGATGTCGGCCTGCGTTTTGTCTCGATGTCGGTAATCTTCTATCTGGTAGTCAGCATTCAGGGCTCGCTCCAGGCCAATATGGAACTGAATCAGCTGACCCATTTCACCGATTGGGTTATCGGTCACTCGCATCTGGCGATGCTCGGCTTCGCGACGTTTGCCGGAATTGGCGGCATCATCCATGCCTGGCAGCGCATTCCGACGGCTCGCTACAATCCGGCTGCGCTGGAATGGGCTTACTGGCTGCTGACCATCGGCATCTGGCTGATGGTGATCGACCTGACGCTGGCCGGTCTTGTGCAGGGACAGGCATGGCAAAGCGGTGCGCCATGGCTTGAGTCCTTGCGGGAATCGCGTCCGTACTGGGTGATCCGCTCGCTGACAGCCATTCCCATCACCGCCGGATTCATTGCCTTGTTTGCAGGCTTGACCACCGGTCAGCGTGGCGCAGGGGCCGACGCCGTGGAACAGACCCGGCA
>CAYWMC010000027.1:2873-13958 GCA_964459345.1 uncultured Klebsiella sp.
GGTTGCACCCACCCTGGCGGAACCAGTTTCCGGCGCACCGGCGCGGGTTCTGGGCATGTCCTATGTGGTCGCTTCCGTGGCTGGTGTGGTGTTTTTCGCATTTTCCGTATCCCTGCTCGGGGAACTGCCGCGACGCATGCTGGCCGATCAGACCATGGCGATGGCGCCAGCCAGCCCCCTGACGCTCACCCCCTCGGAGCAGCGCGGCCGCGATATCTACGCCCGGGAAGGCTGTGGCTACTGTCATACCCAGCAAGTGCGCTACATCGAGGCCGACATTGCCCGATACGGCGCACCCAGCCTGGCCTGGGAAGGGCGCTTCGACTTCCCCCATCTGCTGGGCACTCGTCGCATTGGTCCTGATCTGGCCCGTGCGACAGACACGCGGAACGCCGAATGGCATTTCGTGCATCTCTACGCGCCGCGATCCGTCGTGCCAGGGTCCATCATGCCGGGATATCCGCAATTCTTTGACGGAGCTCCCGATCAGCCTCTTCAGGAGGCGCGGGATATCGTGGCCTATCTCGAGACACTGGGCCGTGCGCGGGAACTGGCTTACCCGGAGGGCGACGCCATCGCCAGAGCCGCCGCAGGCGACAGCGAGTGGGCACAGATGGCGTTTTCATCGCCGGTGCTGAATGCACATCCCGGCAAGACACAGCCCCGGGGCAGCGCTCCTGCATTGCCAGGCGCAGATGCCGAAATCAATGGTCAGGCTCTGTGGCTGGACAACTGTTCCGGATGTCACGGGGTGAATGGCGATGGCACCGGCCCGGCGTCGGCCTGGTTGCAGCCTCCGCCCAGCAATCTGACAGCGCGAACGTTCTCACCTGCGCGCCTGGCGGATACCCTCTGGAATGGGGTGCACGGGACAGCCATGCCCGGCTGGCGAGACCAGACGCCAGAGAGTCTGGCGGCGCTTGTCGAGGTGGTGCGCGGTTTCGGTCCAGACTCTGACGCGGTGCAGGCATCCCCTGACGAGCTTGCGCAGGGCGCCCAGGTCTATGCACGCCATTGTGCCGAGTGCCATGGCGACACAGGGACTGGCGATGGGTTTGCCGCGGATCAGTTGCCCATCATGCCGACGGATTTCACTGGCGAGCGGCCAGTCTTCGAGGAGAGCCAGCGGGTACTGCGCAATGGCGTGCCTGGCACCTCCATGGCTCCCTGGACCGACCGGCTGAATGATGCAGAGATCGCCGCGGTCTCTCACTTTGTGAGACAGTTCTATCAGGACACTGGCACAACAGGAGGTTCACGATGATTTCCGATCTGATAGTGGCACTGACCGTGTTGTTTGCCCTTGGCTGGCTGCTGGCCTGGTGGTTCGTGCCTTCCCTGCGCAGGAAGATCGAGCAGCCCAAGTACGCGTTCCAGGATCAACTCAAGCATTTCGACGCCTCGAATCAGGCCGGGGCCGCACCCGACAAGGAGACTCCTCATGACCTCCGCTAAGCAGAGTGGCAGCATCCTCTTTACCGTTCTCGCCGGTGGTGTCGCCGGGGTGGGAATCATCGTGGCAGCGCTGTGGCTTACCCAGGCCGCGCAAAACAGCAGCAGTGTGCCGCAGGAAGCGACAGCGGAATATGGCGAGCGCCTGATCCGCCATACGCCAGAAGAAATGGGGCCTGCGAACCCGGATCCGGCCATGCGCTATACCGGTTCACATCTGGACTGCGCTTCCTGTCATCTGGACAGCGGACAGAAGCCGGGAACGCTTTCCCTGCTGCAGACCGCGCCGCGTTATCCGCGATTCTCGGGGCGTGATGGCGGGGAAGGGGATATTCGGGACCGCATCCAGGGCTGCATGACCCGCAGCATGAATGGCCGGGAACTGCCACGGGACGGCGTGCAGATGGTGTCCATGGAGATGTACATCAACAGTCTCTGGGCGCAGACCGAAGCGTCGAGCGAGAGCCGTCTTGTGGCGCAGGAGCCGCCGGCGTTCAGTGAGCCGGATCGGGCGGCCGACATTCAAGCGGGCCAGGTAGTATTCGAAGAGCGCTGCGCGGTATGCCATGGAATCGACGGTCTGGGCTTGCAGGCCACGCTCGATATCAAGGATGGCTACCTGTTTCCTCCGCTGTGGGGGCCTGACAGCTACAACAATGGCGCGGGGATGAACCGTGTGCTGACAGCGGCCTTGTTCATCAAGGCGCGCATGCCGCTGGGGCAGCCTGACCTGACCGACGATCAGGCCTTCGATGTGTCCGCCTACATCAATTCCAAGGACCGTCCGCAAATGGCCAATCTCGAGCGTGACTACCCGGATCGCACCACCAAGCCGGTGGACAGTCCCTATCCTCCCTACGCCGATCCCTTTCCGGTCGAGCAGCACAAGTTCGGGCCCTTTGGACCGATTCGGGAATTCTATGCCGCTCAGCGGGCACAGAATCCCTGACCGGCGTCAGCCTGCCACCAGCATCGTGTAACCGCGCTCCTGGGCACGGGTAGTGGCAACGACGCCGGCCGGCACCATGCGCGCGTTGACGCCAATGGAGCCCGCCAGTTCCTGGAAGATCTCATCGACACTGCCGCCGGTTGCAGCAGCCAGAATGGTGGACAGATTGCGCGTCGCCCGCGAGCACACGGCATACTGCACGCCACGTGCGGCATTGGAGCTCAGCGTATGGCCACGGCTGGGCAGGTCCACGCGGTCGGACATGTTCAGCGGGCTGAGCGGAAAATTGGCCTGTGTCTTCGGATCCTGATAATTCACATAGTCCGACAGGGGCTTGCCGTATTTTTCCCAGATGGCATCGCTGTAAGCCAGCGGCGCTGCCTGGCTGCGGAAGCACACGATGATGGCGTAGTCGGATTCGGCGCCCTTGTAGACATCCTTGTGCGTCACCATCAGATTGGACGCGTAATTCATGGCGTTCACGCCACCCCAGCCCGTGTAGGCGTCGATGAGTGCCCGGTGAGTGCCTGGCAGTTCCATCCACGCATCCTCCTCATGCAGAGCAGGTTCGAAGCGCTGACGTGCTGTCTGTGCAGCGGCCTTGGTGGCAGCTGCCGCTGAAGCGAGTGCGGCGACAAGGCCCAGGCGGCCTATAAAGGAACGACGTCCGGTGGGGGGCAAGGAACGATCTGACATGGGGACTCCTGAATGGCGCGGGTGGCGCCGGGATTGGCGACTGTGTGGAAATGCGTTGCGGGTATTCAACTACAGGGCAGGCGGAAAATCGAGTGCGACAGATCAAGCTTCCAGACGCCCGCGTGCCATTGCAGCGCCTGCATGATCCTGTGCTGCAGGCACACGGAGTGACGGTCTCGGTCTTGCGACTGGACCTGATTCATCCCTGGGTGTCTGGCAACAAGTGGTTCAAGTTGCGCCTGTCCCTGGAGCAGGCCAGGCAGCTGGGCCGCCAGACCCTGCTCAGTTTCGGTGGCGCGTGGTCCAATCATCTGCTGGCGCTGGCGGCGGCAGGCAGAGAATTTGGCTTTGCCACCATCGGCATGGTGCGCGGCGAAGTGCTGCGTCCTCTCAATCCGGTGCTGCAGGCGGCTGAAGACTTCGGCATGACTCTCGTGCCCGTGGACAGAGCCCGCTATCGCCAGAAGCACACCGCAGGGTTTGCGCAGGCGCTGCACGCCGAATGGGGAGATGTTCATGTCATCCCCGAAGGTGGGGCGTCTCTGGAGGGCGTGCTTGGCAGCATGGACATTGCGGATTCAGTGCAATGGTCTTGCCCGCAGGCGAGCGCCCGGATCGTGACTCTCGCCTGCGCCACCGGCACCACGCTCGCGGGACTGGTGGCAGGGCTCGAGCAGGAGGTGAGGGTGGACGCCACGCTGGTGCTCAAGGGGGAAGACCTTGTCAGCGCGCAGGTTCTGGAGTGGCTCGCGCAGGTGCCGCAGAGGCCGCACGCAGGCTGGCAGGTGCTGCAGGGCTGGCACTGCGGCGGGTACGCGCGCTCGACGCCGGAGCTTCTGCAGTTCATGAGGCGCTGCACCGAGACGACAGGCGTGCCTCTGGAACCCGTGTACAGCGGCAAGATGATGTGGAGTCTCTATTCGCGTATCGAACGCGGAGAGATCCCGGGAGGTGCCGAAGTCATCGCCATCCATACGGGAGGAATTCTGCCCTCTGGCAATTAAGTTGTGGAAAATATTCCCACGCGAAAGCATAATGAACTCATTGAACTGTTCATAGAGCCCATCCTCTGTATGTCTGATCTGCTGCTGCAGCGCTTGCTCCGACGCTCTGCGTCGTCTCTTCTGGTGTTCATCGGGGGTTTCCTGATGCTTGCCAGCGCTGCATATTCCCAGTCGGCAGTGTCGCCCCTGTGGCGTATTCTCGAAACCCGAACCGCTCAGATGCCCGCCTTGCCGGCACACGCCACACAGGCGGTGCCAGTGGCCATGGATGCCGGCGTTCTGGCGGCGCTGCAGACGGGAGTCGCCGTGCCGGTTCCTGTGCAGCAACTGGCGGGTGCCACGCAGTTCGCAAGCTTGCAGATCCACACCGAAACGCCGCTGCTCAATGGCGACAGAACGCTGCGCGGCGAGCTGACTGGCTACGCACAGCAAACGCCGTTTGTGCTGACAGCCAGTCAGCTGGATGTCTTTGCCTATGCTGAAATCGGCACGCAGGTCTGGCAGCTGCACGTCAGCCGTCCCGAGGCCGCGGGCGATTTTCAGGGGTGGATCTACCAGTCGGAAGGACTGCGCGAGGCGTCCCTGCAGCAGGACTATGTCATTCCCGAACGAGCGACGCCCGGCGCGGTCGCTCTGCCAGTGCTTCCCGTGAAGACCTTGCCCCTGCGTCTCGGCAACGGGCAGGAAGAGGGCACAGGCAGTGCGGCAAGAATCGCCGGCATCAATGCGGGCAATCTGCAGATCACGCAGCTTGCCGGCACGGGCAGTGTGCTGGCCGGGGGCAATGCCGAAATACTGGCCACGTTCCGCAATACCAGCGCGGAGCGGCACGAAGCCCTGAGCGTGAATTTCTATTTTGTTCTCGAGAACAGCACCTTGGTGAGCGCTGCGAGCGGTTGCCGGCAGGGCTCGGTGGGCACGCAGAAAGTGTTGAACTGTCCGCTGGGCGATTTCGCCGCCGGCGAAGTCAAGACCTTGCGCTACACCATTGCGACGACTCCCGCCTCCAGGCCACGCGTCATCAGCACCGCAGTGGTGGGCGAGCTGCGTCATGATGCCGTGCTCAATGTCGTGGAAGATGTGGTCAGGGACAGTGACAACGATGGCATCAGCGACTTCAACGAGTCCTTGCTCGGCACCAATCCGGCGGCCGCCAGCTCGGTGTCCTCCGAGCAGTCCGTAATCGACGTGATGGCGCTCTACACGCCGGGTGCAGACGCTCTCTATGGTGGCGCTGCACAAACCCGCATCAACCAGCTGATTGCCATGGCCAACCAGATCTATGCCGACAGCGGAGTGTCCATCACGCTGCGTCCTGTGTACATGGCGTCCGTGGGCTACAGCGAGAAGACCGACATGGACAGCGCCCTGAGCGCCCTGACCAGCAGAAAGGACCCGGCATTCGCCCAGGTGGACAGCCTGCGCGAGCAATATGGCGCGGACCTCGTGATGCTGTTCCGCCCCCAGGGCACCGAGCTCGATCGCTGCGGGCTGGCCAATCTCGGTGGCTTTCGTACCCAGGGAGACTTCCAGTCCTCGGATGAAAAGCAGTTTGCCTTCTCCACCATGGCGATTGATTGCCCGGTCAGTTCCGTCGTCGCCCATGAGCTGGGGCACAACATGGGCCTGACCCATTCCCATCGGGAAGATGGTTACGGCGGCACCTTCCCCTTCGCGACGGGTTACGGGGTCGACACCCTCTTTACCACCGTGATGGCCTATCCGGGCGCCTTCAATACCAGTACTCGAATTGCCCGCTTTTCCAGCCCGGCACACGATTGCCTTGGTGTGCCCTGCGGCGTCGATGCCAGTGATGCAGAGAACGGGGCGGATGCTGTGCGGGCCTTGAATCTGGTGCGTCACCAGATCGCCCGCTACTACCCCATCCGCGTCCCGCTGCTGCCCGACAAGCCGCTGGGCACGCTGAGTGGCGGGTCTACCAATGCGCGTATCGCTCTGGCGGCGAGTCTCAACAAAGGGTTGAGCCAGGTCTCCGTGGTCACGCCGGCCGACTCGGTGGATGTGAATCTGAGCCTGACGGTTGACAGCCGGCATGCGGGCAAGGCGGGCGCCATGTATGTATTGGCCACGCTGGATGGCAGCAATTTCGTCATGCTGGACGAGCAGGGGGGCATCCAGTCCTGGGATGGCAGCTTTGCAGGCTTGCGGGCCTTCCGCAGCGTGCCGCAGTTGCGGGCCGTCGAGTACGTGCAGATCGTCAACGCAGCCCGGCTCGGCAAGGATTTCGTCGACCGCCGTCTGCAGATCTACATCGCCTACAGCGTGCCCTCGCTGGGCGAGATCGTCTACACCGTTGAGCCTCTGGCGCTGGATATCAGCCGCTGAGCGTTGCCCGGTTTCTCTCTGCTATACTGCCGCCGGCTTTGCGACTCTCTGAGAGCGCGCATCAATTCCCTTTTTGGCAGCACACACAATGTCGGCATTCAAGCGCATAGGTCTGATCGGTCGGACGGGGCACGTCGGTGTTGCCGAAACCCTGAGCCATCTTCGCGGCATTCTCGAAGCCCGTGGTCTGCAGGTGCTGTGTGACGACCAGAGTGCGGCCATGCTCAGCGGACACCGGCCACATACTGTGCCGCGTGCCGAGCTCGGCGCGCAGGTGGATCTGGTAATCGTTGTCGGTGGCGACGGCAGCATGCTGGGTGTGGCGCAGCTGCTGGCCTCGCACAATGTGCCCGTGCTGGGCGTGAACCGTGGCCGCCTCGGATTTCTCACGGACATCATGCCCCACGAGATCGAGACACGGCTGACTGATGTGCTTGCCGGCCGATTCACCGAAGAGTCCCGCTTCCTGATCGAGTGCGAAGTACGACGCAAGGGTGTAGTCCTGAGCACCGGCAGCGCGCTCAATGATGTGGTGCTGCATCCGGGCACGGCGGCCCGCATGCTGGAATTCGAATTGTTCATCAATGACCAGTTCGTGAACAGCCAGCAGTCGGACGGCCTGATCGTGGCCACACCCACCGGTTCCACTGCCTATGCCCTGTCGGCGGGCGGGCCCATCATGCACCCCAGTCTGAATGCCTTGGTGCTGGTGCCGATGTATCCCCATTCCCTCGGCAGCCGGCCGCTGGTAATCGACGCCGACAGCACCGTTCGCGTGCTGGTGGGCAAGCAGCGCTCCATCGTTCCCCAAGTCAGCTGCGACGGCGCGACCGGCTTTCCCGCCCATCCCGGGGATGAACTGATCGTGCGCAGGAAACAGGGCACGCTGCGCCTGATCCACCCCCTCGATCACAATTACTACGAGACCTGCCGCAGCAAGCTGGGCTGGGGCAACCGCCTGGTGCGCGCCGATGATTAGAGCGGCTGTTCTGGATGCCGGAATAGACCTGCGTCCGCTGCTGCAGGCGCTCGCCCGCAGCGGGCTGCGCTTTCGTGTGAACGAAGAGTCCGGGTCCCAGGTCATCTGGGTCGCCACCGAGTCCGAGGCCGCTGCGGTGGCCGAACTGCTGGCCCAGTGGCAGACGCTGCGGGAGCAGGGGCTGGTGCCCGAGTCGCTCCAGAGCACCGCGCCCGGTCTGGGCAATTATTTCCCGCTGGGCGATTACCTGCGCGATGGCTTGCGCGCCTTCTTCCGCGCCCCCGTCACCGTACTGACCTTGCTCGCGGCCCTGGTCGTGGCTGCCGTCAGCAATTTCGGCAGTGATCTGAGCGGTGTGCAGCGCCTGTTCTACCCGGGGTTCTATCCGGGCGCGGACGTCGGGCTGGCCTCGGTGTGGCGCATTCTTGGCCAGATCGACAGTCTGGAAACGCTGTGGCGCTCGTTCAGCCCCGCCCTTCTGCATTTCGGCGCTGTGCATCTGGTCTTCAATTCCCTGTGGCTGTGGCATTTCGGGCGCATGATCGAGTCCCGGCAGAGCAGCCTGCTGTATTTCGTGGTGCTGCTCTTTCTGGCCTTCGCCTCCAACATGGCCCAGTACCTGTGGAGCCTGTCGGCCAATTTTGGCGGTCTCTCGGGCGTGGTGTACGGGTTGCTTGGATACATCTGGATGTGGCAGACAGTCCGGCCAAGGGACACGCTGCGATTGCCGCCCGCGATGATCGCCTTCATGCTGGTGGCGCTGGTGGTGATGGAAGTGGTGGCCTCGGCCTGGATCGCTTCGGCAGCGCACGCCGGCGGCTTGCTTGCCGGCATGCTGGCCGGGCTCGTCATCGCCAGCATGCAGCGTTTTCGACGCGCCTGACAGGCGCATGCATTCTACAAACAGGAAACTGGTTCTTATGTCCGCGACACACGACTCCATGCAGGCATTGCTCGACAGCATCACGCCCGAGATTCACGACAATCTGAAGACAGCCGTCGAGACCGGCCGCTGGGCCAATGGCGACCGTCTCACTCCCCAGCAGCTGGAGCACAGCCTGCAGGCCATCATCGCCTGGGAGGCGCGGCACCTGCCGGAGCAACAGCGCGTGGGCTATATCGACACCGCCGCACTGCAGAAATCCCATTGTGACGAACCGGGTCATACCCATGCCGAACCCTGTGCCACCGACAACGAGGCCCAGACGCTGGTCTGGAAAGACCCCGGCCGTCACAGCACGCACTGAGCGGCGAGGAACTGATGTGAATGAAGCAGCCCGCGGCATCGTCCGCAAAATGAAGACGCGCCTCGGCGCACCCGTGGAATACAGTCTGCCGCTGGGCGATGCACTCGTGCCGCTCAATGCGCTGCTGGGCAGTCATGTGCGCCTGAGCTTCAGCGGCCAGATCAATTGCGTGCACTGCGGCCGCAATACCAGCAAGAGTTTCAATCAGGGCTATTGTTATCCGTGCTTTCAAAAACTCGCGCAGTGCGACTCCTGCATCATTCATCCCGAGAAGTGCCACTATGATCTTGGCACCTGTCGCGAGCCGGAGTGGGGCGAGGAGTTCTGCATGCAGGATCACATCGTCTACCTGGCCAACTCCTCGGGCGTGAAAGTGGGCATCACCCGCGCCACGCAGGTGCCAACGCGCTGGATTGACCAGGGTGCCGTGCAGGCGCTGGCCATCATCCGCGTGCGCACGCGACTGCAGTCCGGTTCGCTGGAGGTGTTGTTCAAGCAGCATGTGGCCGACAAGACCAACTGGCGGGACATGCTCAAGGGCGCCGATCATCTGACCGATCTGCCCGCCGAGCGCGACCGTCTGCTCGCGGCCTGCGGCAGAGACATCGACGATCTGGTGCAGCGTTTCGGCTTTCACGCCATCAGTGTGCTCACGGGCATCGAGCCTGTGCTGATCGAGTATCCGATTCTGGCCTATCCGGAAAAGATCAATTCGTTCAATTTCGATACGGATGCACTGGTGGAGGGCACTCTGCTGGGCATCAAGGGACAGTACCTGATCTTTGATACCGGTGTGATCAACATGCGCCGCTTCGGCGGCTACAACCTGGCGCTGCAATACTGAGGGAGCAAAGAGAGAATCATGCGTGACGCACAACCCAGGACCATCTTCCTGAAAGACTACCAGGCACCAGCCTTCCTGATTGACACCACCGATCTGCGCTTCGAACTGGGCGAGGAATCCACGCGCGTGAGCTCGCGCCTGCACATGCGGCGCAACCCTGTGCATGTGGAACACAGTGCCGTGCCACTGGTGCTCAACGGTCAGGACATGCAGCTGGAATCACTGCGCATTGACGGCCGCCTGCTGACGCCGGACGAGTACCGCATCACCGAGGAAACGCTGACAATCCTGACGCTGCCCGCAGCCGTGGATGTCAATGGCGCCAGCTTCGTTCTGGAATGCGTGACTGTGATCAAGCCCCAGGAAAACACCAGCCTGGAAGGCTTGTACAAGTCGAAGAAGATGTTCTGCACGCAGTGCGAGGCCGAAGGGTTTCGCAAGATTACCTACTACCTGGACCGCCCCGATGTGATGTCGACGTTCTCCACCTGCGTGGTCGCCGACGAGGCCCGCTATCCCATCCTGTTGTCCAATGGCAATGCCGTGGCCAAGGGCAGGGAAGAGGACGGCCGGCACTGGGTACGCTGGGAAGATCCGTTCCGCAAACCCTGCTATCTGTTCGCTCTGGTGGCCGGCAATCTGGCCTGTGTGGAAGACAGCTTCACCACGTGTTCCGGCCGCGACATCACGCTGCGCATCTTTGTAGAGGACAAGGATGTGGACAAGTGCGACCACGCGATGCTCTCGCTCAAGAACGCCATGGCCTGGGACGAGAAGGTCTATGGCCGTGAATACGATCTGGACATCTTCATGATCGTGGCGGTGGACGACTTCAACATGGGCGCCATGGAGAACAAGGGCCTGAACATCTTCAACACCTCCTGCGTGCTTGCCAATCCGGCCACCACCACCGATGCCGGTTTCCAGCGCGTCGAAGCCGTGGTGGCACACGAATATTTCCACAACTGGTCGGGCAACCGTGTGACCTGCCGCGACTGGTTCCAGCTCAGTCTCAAGGAAGGCTTCACCGTGTTCCGCGATGCGGAATTCTCGGCCGACATGGGCTCGCGCACGGTCAAGCGCATCGACGATGTCAGCTTCCTGCGCACCGCGCAGTTCGCGGAGGATGCCGGACCGATGGCGCACTCGGTGCGTCCCGAGTCCTACATGGAGATCTCCAATTTCTACACGCTGACCATCTACGAGAAAGGTGCGGAAGTTGTGCGCATGATCCGTGAACTGCTGGGCGAGGACGCCTTCCGCAGAGGCAGCGATCTGTACTTTGACAGGCACGACGGCCAGGCTGCTACCACCGAGGATTTCGTGCGTGCAATGGAGGCCGCCAGCGGGGTTGACCTGACCCTGTTCCGGCGCTGGTACTCCCAGGCCGGCACGCCGCAATTGCGAGTGCGCGAGCAATTCGACGCGGTGGCACAGACCTATACGCTGCAGGTGGAACAGTCGTGCCCGCCGACGCCGGAGCAGCCGGTGAAGCTGCCGTTCCATATTCCGCTGCGCATGGGGCTGCTCGACCGCAAAGGTCAGGCAATCCCGTTGCGTCTGCAGGG
>CAYWMC010000028.1:0-13784 GCA_964459345.1 uncultured Klebsiella sp.
CGGTCGACCTGTGCAATCAAGGAGCTGACCAGACTGCGCATGCTGGCCGGTGACAGGGTGCGGGAGCGGACAAGTTGCACCATGCTCTGTTGCATCTTCACGATCGCCGCCTTGGCAAAACGTGGTGCGGGAGCTGAGCTGCCATTCGCAGACACGGGCTCGACTGGAACAACTCCCTGTGCCGAAGCCGGAACCCCCAAGGGTGGCGCATCCGACTGCTGGCGTTTGTGCAGCAGTTTGCGCCAGAACAGGCTGAAGGAACGGCGGGCCGGTTGCTGCCGGTAGATGCCTTCTATGCTGTCTGCCAGGGCATGAAAGCGATAACTGGCCTGACATGAGGGAAAGCCGACGGTGACCGGAATCTGCCGTTGCACTGAAAGCCGCAGGTATTCGTCACGCGGCACATAGCCGAGATAGCTTAATTGCGTCTGCAGGTAGCGGATAGCCGCGCCATTCAGACGCTTGAAGATATCCACACTGCCCGGATAACTGTCCACCATGTTGGTGAGTACGTGAATGTGCGTCTGGCACTGGCGCTTGCGCATGACCTTCATCAAGGCAAAGGCATCCGTCAGAGATGTGGGCTCGGGTGTCACGATCAGCAGACAGTGCTCCGCCGCATCCAGGAAGGTGGTGACATTCTCGCTGATGCCCGCGGCGGTATCGATGATCAGGTAGTCGAACTGCTCCTCCAGCACATGCATGGCCTGCAGCAGCAATTTCTGCTGGGCCACGGTGAGGCTGGCGAACTCGGCGATGCCGGAGGCTGCCGGGACTATGGTGATGCCCCCAGGGCCCCGCACCAGAATTTCCGCGATGGTGCGGCTGCCGTTCAGCACGTGTTCGAGCGTAAATTCTGGCGCGATATTGAGAAGGATGTTCACATTCGCGAGGCTGGTATCGGCATCGAAGACACACACGCGCTTGCCGCGACTGCTCAGAGCGATAGCAAGATTGACGCTGATATTCGTCTTTCCCACGCCGCCCTTGCCGCTGCTGACCGCCAGTACGCGGCCGTGATCCGGAGTGTTGCCTGCCGTGCTGGACATTGTGATTCCTGTGATTCGGGTATACTGCGGAGGATAGCAGAGACCAAAGGAAAACAGCATGATCGGCGTAATTGGCGGGACGGGCCTGACTGAACCCGTGTTTCTGGAAGACGTCCAGACCGAGGCGGTGACAACCCCGTTTGCATTGCAACCCGTACTAGTTCATCGGGGCATGCTGGGAAGTACGCAGGTCGCATTCATTGCCAGGCATGGCAAGGGGCACAAGGTTCCGCCCCATAGAATCAACTACCGGGCCAATATCTGGGCACTGCACCAAATCGGCGTGCGGGCGGTGATTGGTGTCAACGCCGTTGGCGGAATTCATGCGCGCACGGGGCCGGGTGCTCTGGCTGTGCCACGCCAGATCATCGACTATTCCTGGGGCCGCGAGCACACCTATTTTGCCGACGAACTCGACGCGGTCACGCACATCGATTTCACGGAGCCGTACGCTGAGTCGCTGCGGCAACTGCTGCTGCGCAGCGCTGGGAACGTGGATGTCTGGGGCGAAGGCGTCTATGCCTGCACCCAGGGGCCGCGCCTTGAAAGTGCTGCCGAAGTGCGTCGCCTGCAACGCGATGGCTGCGACATGATCGGCATGACAGGAATGCCAGAGGCTGCTCTGGCGCGCGAACTGGGTCTGGCCTATGCCTGTCTGGCATTGTCTGTGAACTGGGCCGCCGGGCTGACAGAGGAGCCAATCTCCATGGAGGCGATCGGTGCCATCATCGACACCGGCATGGCCTCAGTACTGGCAGTGCTCACCCGCGCGATTGCAGCTTACGGGGCGGCAGACTGAGGCGCAGCCTGTTCATCCGTGCTGACTGGCACTTCCACCACAGGTGCAGGAGGGCGCTCATACGCCGTGACCTGCACCAGCATGCCCAGGGCGGGATGATCGAGGTAATGAAACTGCTCCAGGCGCATTTCGCGACTCTGCTGGAATTCAATGATGCGGGTCACGGCATAGGCGGGCTGCGGCGGCTCCTCTGGGGAGCCACTTGATTGCAAGGCAGCAGGAAGAACTGGCAATGTCCATTCTGATGTCTGCGGGGCTTGCGCGCCAAACTGGGTGAGCCACAGATTGGTTTCCATGTTCAGTCGATCCCGGGCACTGCCGGCATAGACCACGACACTGCCCTCGACTTCCGAACGCTCTCCGAACTCTCTTCCTCCCCGCAGGCCTACAGCGGGTGTCGCACTGCGTCTCTGCAAGGGCTGTCGCCATGCGTTGTGATACACGATTCTGTGGGCGGGGGACTGCGACAGCGTGCGATTGGTGGTCACAAAATCATGAGCGGAAGGCGGCAGCGCAGTAAAGGCGTCTCTGTTCAGGTCGGGCAGCGTGAAACTGTCGCCAGGCGCATAGGGGCGGGGCCCGGCGAGCAGGGGCGCTGGCGTCTCAGTGGGCATCCCGGCAATCGCAATGCCTGTCAGCACACTCCAGTCGTCCAACTGCAACACATCGGCCACATTGCGCAGGGCAAGCAGTTGATCGGGGAACCCTATGCTCAGTTTTTCGGGCGACCAGACTTCAGCGTCGAGATTGGCATTCTCATAGGTGAACAGTGTCATTTCCACCTGTACCCATGGCTCCAGTGCGCTCAGCCCGGGTTGCGCCATGGCGGCGCTGTGCTGCAGCAACAGACAGGCCGTCAGCGCGGCCAGCGCCCGGCGGGCAGGGAAGTGTTCAGACCTGATGTTCATGGTGTCCCGCATGCTTGATCGCTTCCAGGGGAATCGAAATTCGTTGGCTGAGCTCAGAATAAGGGATTCCAGCCAGTAGTCCAAATGTCATCAGCGTGCCACCTTGAGCTGGTTGAGCATCTGCTGGATGAATTCGATACGTTTGTCCGCTGCCGGCGCATTGTGAGTGAACTGCAACTGGGCGGGCCCGCTGAGCTTGTAGACCTTTGGCTGCTGCTGAACCAGGCTCACGATGGAGCGCGGATCGACCTGAGTATGCTGCGCGAAATGCAGCTTGCCAGTGGCCGTGCTGGCCTCGATCTTGCTGATGCCCATGCCTTGCGCGCGCAGTCGCAGCGAGGTGATGCGGAACAGCAGCTTGGTCTGATCCGGCAGCAGGCCGAAGCGGTCGATCATTTCCACTTGCAGCTCGCTCAGCTCCTCGTCATCCCTGGCGCCGGCAATGCGCTTGTACATGATCAGGCGGGTATGCACATCCGGCAGGTAATCCTCGGTGATCAGCGCCGGCACGCGCAGATTGACCTCACTGACACTCTGCAGGCTGCCTTCAATGTTCGGGGTGCGGCCTTCGCGGATGGCCTTCACCGCCTCGTCCAGCATTTCCGTATAGAGAGTGAAGCCGATCTTCTGTATGTGGCCAGTCTGTTCTTCACCAAGGAATTCTCCTGCACCGCGAATCTCCAGATCGTGGCTTGCCAGCGTGAAGCCGGCTCCGAGCGTGCTGGCCGCACTGATGGCCTCGATGCGCTTCAAGGCATCCGGGGTCATGTTGTTCTTGTTAGGCGTCAGCAGATAGGCATAGGCCTGGTGATGCGAGCGACCAACGCGGCCCCGCAGCTGGTGCAGTTGCGCAAGTCCGAGCTTGTCCGCACGGTCAATGATGATGGTGTTCGCGCTGGGAATGTCGATGCCGGTCTCGATGATCGTGGAGCACACCAGGATGTTGTAACGCTTGTGATAGAAGTCGGCCATGATCTGTTCCAGTTCCCGCTCCGGAAGTTGTCCATGGGCCACGCACACGCGGGCTTCTGGTATCAGTTCCTGCAGATGCTCGCCGGTCTTGTTGATCGTCTTCACTTCATTGTGCAGGTAGAACACCTGTCCGCCCCGCAGCAGTTCCCGCAGCACGGCTTCCTTGATCAGGGCATCCTGACTCTCGCGAATGAAAGTCTTTACAGACAGGCGTTTGGCCGGTGGGGTGACAATGAGTGACAGATCGCGCACGCCCGACATGGCCATGTTGAGCGTGCGTGGAATCGGCGTCGCCGTGAGGGTGAGGATGTCGACATCGGCCCGCAGCGCCTTCAGTTTTTCCTTCTGCTGCACGCCGAAGCGGTGCTCCTCGTCGATGATGAGCAGGCCCAGATCCTTGTACGCAATGTTGTCCTGCAGCAGCTTGTGAGTGCCGACGATGATATCGACCTTGCCATTGCGAATGTTTTCGAGGGTTTCCTCCTGCTGCTTTGGCGAACGGAAGCGGGATGTCAGGTCAACGGCGACAGGCCAGTCTGCAAAGCGGTCCTTGAAACTCTCGTAGTGTTGCTGAGCCAGCAAGGTAGTGGGCACCAGGATGGCCACCTGCTTGTGATTCTGCACGGCGACAAACGCGGCGCGCATGGCGACCTCTGTCTTGCCGAAGCCCACGTCTCCGCATACCAGTCGATCCATGGCCTTGCGTGATGACATGTCGCGCAGGACGGCGGCGATGGCATCCTGCTGGTCGGCGGTGACTTCGAAGGGAAAGCTGCTGGCGAAGTTGTCGTAGTCAATGTCCTCCACGCGATACTGGAATCCTTGCCGGGCTTCGCGACGCGCGTAGATGTCCAGCAGCTCCACGGCAACATCGCGAATCTTCTCGGCCGCTTTCTGGCGCGCTTTCTGCCACTGATCATTGCCAAGGGAGTTCAGAGGCGCCAGGTCGGGTTCGCTGCCGCCATAACGGCTTATCATGTGCAGGGAATACACCGGCACGTACAGCTTGGCGTCCTTGGCATACTCCAGGGTCAGAAACTCCGTCTCCTGATTGTCGATGGTCAGTGTCTGCAGACCGCGATAACGTCCGACACCGTGCTCGAGGTGGACCACGGCCGCGCCGATGTGCAGTTCATTGAGATTGCGGATCAGAAATTCCGTATTGTCCTGCGCACGTCGCCGACGGCGACGCTGGGCGACGCGCTGGCCGAACATCTGGGTTTCCGTGATGAGCAGGCAGGGCGGATTCTGCAGCATGAGCCCCTGATCCAGAGGCGCGACCGTGATGCAGAAACGATTCGTCGCGGCCAGGAACCCGCGCCAGGACTCCACGGGCGCAGGCACTATGCTGATGGTCTTGAGTAGCTCCAGCAGGCTCTCGCGGCGTCCGGCCGATTCGGCACAAAAGAGAATCCGCGCACTCTGGTGCTCGCGGATCACCGCCTCCAGAGCCTGAAGAGGTGTCTGGTTGCCCAGTCCTATCACGGGTGGGCGCGCGACATCGACACTGACAGCCTTGCCCGACTCATCCTGTCCGCCCACGTCGATGGTCGGAAAATCCCGCAGCAGCGCAAACGCCTCGTCCGGACTCAGAAACAATTCACCCGGCTTGAGGATCGGCCGCTGCCGGTCGTGGCTGCGATCCTCGTAACGGGACTTGATGTCGTTCCAGAAGCGCAGGCCGGACGCCTGCAGATCCCCTGTGCGGACAATGAGAGTGCCCGGTGGCAGGTAATCAAAGAGGGTGTGTACTGTCTCGAAGAACAAGGGCAGGTAGTATTCGATGCCGGCCGAGTGCAGGCCCTGGCTGATGTCCTGATAGACACTGCACTGGCGCAGGTCCGCATCGAAGCGATTGCGGAAATTGCTGCGGAACAGGCTGATGCCAGCCTCGTTCATGGGGTATTCCTTGCCTGGCAGCAGGTGAATGCTCTCGACTTTGTGCAGGGAGCGCTGTGTCTCCGGATCGAAGATGCGCAGACTCTCGATCTCGTCATCGAACAGATCGATCCGGTAGGGCTCGTCGCTGCCCATCGGATAGATGTCCATGATTGCGCCGCGAACCGCGAATTCTCCATGTTCGTGCACAGAGTCGACGCATTGATAGCCGGCACTCAGCAGTGTGCGGCGCATTGCATCCGGCTGGAATTTTCCTCCAACCTTGAGCATCAGGCTGTTGCCGATGACGTATTCCTTCGGGCAAAGGCGATGCATCAGGCTGGTCAGAGGCACAATGAGAATGCCCCGTTTCAGTCCCGGAAGATTGGACAAGGTGCTCAGACGATCGGAAACAATGTCCTGGTGGGCAGAGAAGTTGTCGTAGGGAAGCGTTTCCCAGTCCGGCAGTGCATACAAAGGAATGCTGCCGTCTTCAGGGCAGAAGAACCCCAGTTCGCGGCGGATGGCATCGGCCTCTTCGGTGTTGGCCGTGATCACCACCACCGGCCCCGCATGCTTTGTGGCGACTGCTGCCAGTGCCAGACTCAGTCCGCTCCCGGGCAATGCTGCCCAGCGTCGATGGTCGCCAGAGTTGACGGGCAGGGAGGGGTTCATGATGCTGATGCTTTGCATGTGTCCGGCGTCCGGGCTTTCAAAGGGCGTGAATTCTGGCACAAACAGCGCGGCGCTGTCAGAAGAAAGTGGTCGGAGTGCAGAGCGTGACGGTGCTGGTCAGGCCGGCCAGGGCCATTGCTCGTGGTTGCACCGGGTTGGCAATCCAAAGATAATACCGGCCTCCCACAACAACCTCTGATGCAAAGGTGCTGCCAGTGACACGACCCAGTTTGGATGACTATTTCGGTGATTGGAAACAACGAGAGGCACTGGCCCAGGAGATGATTCCAGTGGTTGGCCGGCTTTACAGCCAGCGCAATGTCGGAATTTTCATCTACGGTCGCGCACTGCACAATCGTTCCGTGGCCAACATCATGAAGTCCCATCGTTTCGTTCGGCAGGTTGGTCGCAATGAGATGTCGGAGTTCGAAAGCCACCCAGTGCTGATGGCGCTGGCGAAGCTCGATCTCGCGCACTGCCACATAGACCTTGGCAAGCTGACTGTCCGGTTCATGGAGCAGCAGGAGCAGCTTGGCGCTGCGGCATTGCCTGTTGAAGAATTCGTGGCCCGTGAACTGAGCTATCTGGTTGGCGTCAAGACCAAGCCGATTGAAAAGTCGCAGGATGTGGTGCTGTACGGGTTCGGTCGTATCGGCCGCCTTATTGCGCGACTGCTGATCGAGCGCACCAGTACTGGAGAAGTCATGCGTCTGCGCGCCATCGTGGTGCGTCCTGGCAAGGAAGGTGATCTGGAGAAGCGTGCCAGCCTGCTGATCTCCGATTCCGTGCATGGCGCCTTCCAGGGCACCGTGAGGGTGGACGAAGAGAATCAGTGTCTGATCGCCAATGGCAATGTCATCAAGGTGATCTACGCCAGTCGCCCAGAGGATGTTGACTACACCAAGTATGGCATCAGCGACGCGTTGATCATCGACAACACCGGCACCTGGCGCGACGAAGCCGGACTCTCCCAGCACTTGAAGGCCAAGGGTGCCAGCAAGGTGGTGTTGACCGCGCCTGGCAAAGGCGGGCTCAAGAATATCGTATACGGCATCAACCATGAGCAGATCCAGCCGGAAGACAAGATCATCACGGCGGCATCCTGCACCACCAACGCCATTGCGCCGGTTCTCAAGGTCCTCAATGACAAGTTTGGCATCATGCACGGACACGTAGAGACTGTGCATGCCTACACCAACGACCAGAACCTGATCGACAATTACCACGAAGGCAACCGCCGTGGTCGCAGTGCCGCTCTCAACATGGTGCTTACGGAAACCGGTGCCGCCAAGGCAGTGGTCAAGGCGGTGCCCGAGCTTGAAGGCAAATTGACGGGCAACGCGGTGCGGGTGCCGATCCCAAACGTCTCCATGGCCATTCTGAGCCTGCATTTGGATCAGGCTACCAGCAAGACGGAATTGAACGAGTTTCTGCGCCTGATCGCGCTGCATTCCAAGCTGCAGAATCAGATCAGTTACACCCAGGCTCCGGATGCCGTGTCCAGCGACTTCGTAGGATCACGCGAAGCAGCGATTGTCGATTCCACCGCAACCATCGTGCAGGGCAACAATTGTGTGCTGTATCTGTGGTACGACAATGAATTTGGATACTGCAATCAGGTAGTGCGAATGGTCTACAAGATGGCTGGTATTCAATACCGGCTCTACCCAGTCGAAGAATAAGCCCTCAAAGGTGCCGGATTGCCCCAGAAAGCGGTGGC
The DNA here is from genome assembly GCA_964459345.1 of uncultured Klebsiella sp. Lineage (GTDB taxonomy): Bacteria > Pseudomonadota > Gammaproteobacteria > Pseudomonadales > Pseudohongiellaceae > UBA5078. Next base: position 8,002 of record CAYWMC010000028.1, read on the forward strand.
AATCCGGTATCCGGCTCACTATAATTGCCGCGCTTAAATGGCCGGTATTCAAGAAAATTCCAAGTGATTGCCCCCGCAAACAGACTCTCGGCAGGCTTCCTGCATGCAGCTGGTTTTCGGGCAGCACGGGCGCTTGAAGTCTTCACACGTGACTAGCTCAATGGTTTTATGAACATCCAGTAATTACTAGGCTTGGCGAATGATCAAAATTACGCGCGGGTTGGATATACCACTTCTGGGAGCACCGGAGCAGCAGATTACAGATGCGCGGCGGGTTCGCTCAGTCGCCCTGCTCGGTCACGATTACGTCGGCATGAAGCCTACAATGGCTGTCCGCGAGGGCGAACACGTCAAGCTTGGTCAGCCTCTGTTCGAAGACAAGAAGACCCCTGGCGTCATCTACACTGCTCCCGGTTCAGGAGTGGTTCGGGAAATCAATCGCGGGGATCGCAGGGTGTTTCTCTCCCTGGTCATCGATCTCGATGAGACTAATGAAGAGCAGGTAGAGTTTGCACGTTATGACGCGGCGCAGTTCGCCAGTCTTGAACGTGAGAAAGTCGTCGCCAATCTGGTGAGTTCGGGTCTCTGGACAGCGTTGCGAACTCGGCCATTCAGCAAGGTTCCTGCTCCCGACGCCCGCCCGCATTCCCTGTTTGTCAATGCCATGGATACCAATCCACTCGCCGCTGATCCGGAAGTGGTAGCGCGCCAGAGTGGCGATGACTTCATCAATGGCATCAATATTCTTTCCCGTCTTACCGATGGCACGCTGTTCGTGTGTCGTCGCGCCGGCAGCTTCGCGGGTCTCGAAGACCACAAATTTGCAGCCAATGTGAAGGTGGAAACTTTCGCAGGCCCGCATCCGTCAGGTTTGACGGGCACCCACATTCACCACCTCGATCCAGTCAGTCTGAAGAAGCAGGTCTGGAGCATCGACTATCAGGACGCCATCGCCGTCGGCAAGCTGTTCTCTACAGGTCGACTGAGTGTGGAGAGGGTAATTGCGCTGGCAGGGCCACAGGTCGACAAGCCGCGTCTTCTGCGCACCCGTCTGGGCGCCAGCATAGAAGAGCTGTGTGCTGGCGAATTGAAGGCCGGGGAAAATCGCATCATTTCCGGTTCCGTTCTGTCCGGTCGCACCGCACATGGCGTGGAGAATTACCTCGGGCGCTATCATCTACAGCTGTCGGTGCTGCTCGAGGGTCGCGAACGTGTGCTGCTGGGCTATCTGTCGCCTGGCACCGAAAAGCACTCTGCACTTGGAATCTATCTTTCCAGCCTCTTCAAGGGGCGCAAGTTCGCACTCAACACTTCCACGAACGGGAGCCCCCGTGCCATGGTGCCTGTTGGCAGCTACGAGCGCGTCATGCCACTGGACATTCTGCCGACACAGTTGCTGCGTGCCTTGATCGTGGGGGATATAGAGGTTGTGCAAAGCCTGGGTGGTCTCGAGCTGGATGAAGAAGATCTGGCCCTGTGCACCTATGTATGCCCCGGCAAATATGAATACGGTCCAATCCTGCGGGACAATCTGACTCGCATTGAAAAAGAAAGTTAGTGGATAAGGCAACTATGGGTTTGCGCAGAATACTCGATGACATGGCGCCGCAGTTCGAAAAAGGCGGCCGATACGAAAAGTTCTACGCCTTGTACGAGGCGGTGGATACGATCTTCTACAGCCCCAGTCGAGTGACTGTTGCAGGCTCGCATGTTCGCGACGGCGTCGACCTAAAGCGCGTCATGATCACTGTCTGGTTCGCCGCTTTCCCCGCCATGTTTTACGGCATGTACAACGTAGGCTTCCAGGCCACTACGGCGATGGCCAACATGGGCCTCGAGTCAACGGGCGACTGGCACGCTTTCTGGATTGAGATGTTCTCTTCCTACAATCCCGCCAGTGTGTGGGATTGCTTCTGGTTTGGCGCCGTTCACTACATTCCGATCTACGCTGTCGTCTTCATCGTCGGCGGTTTCTGGGAAGTGCTTTTTGCCACCATTCGTCGTCATGAAATCAACGAAGGGTTCTTTGTCACCTCCATCCTGTTCTCCTTGATCGTGCCTCCGGATATCCCCCTCTGGCAGGCCGCACTCGGCATCAGCTTCGGCGTCGTGGTGGGCAAGGAAGTCTTTGGCGGCACTGGCAAGAACTTCCTGAACCCGGCACTTGTCGGGCGCGCGTTTCTGTTCTTCGCCTACGCGCCTCAGATTTCCGGTGATGCCGTGTGGACTGCAGTGGACGGTTTCAGCGGTGCCACGTCACTCAGTCAGCTCGCCGCTTCCGGGCTACCGGCGATTTCCGCTGCCACGGGCCAGGAGCTTACCTGGATGGATGCATTCATCGGGCGGGAGCAGGGCTCCATCGGTGAAACGTCCACGCTGGCCATCATGATTGGCGGCGCACTGTTGCTCGTTACCCGCATCGCTTCCTGGCGCATCATGCTGGGCATGTTCCTGGGCATGACGGCGTTTGCCACCCTGCTGAACATGACTGGCTCGGATACCAATCCCTTCTTCGCGACACCCTGGTACTGGCATCTGGTACTCGGCGGTTTTGCATTCGGAATGGTGTTCATGGCCACGGATCCGGTTTCAGCATCCATGACCAATACCGGCAAATGGATCTACGGCGCGTTGATTGGCGCCATGACAATCATGATCCGCGTGCTCAATCCGGCGTATCCCGAAGGCGTCATGCTCGCGATTCTGTTCGGCAACCTGTTCGCACCTCTGATCGACTTCGTCGTGGTGCGTGCGAATATAAAGAGGAGGCTTGCACGCAATGTCATCTAAAGACTCGGTCGCTGGCACTATCAAGGTTGCGCTCATTCTATGCGTCGTCTGTTCTGTCTTCATTTCCAGCGCGGCGGTGATCCTCAAGCCTTATCAGGTCAGCAACAAGCTGCTGGATCGCAACAAGAACATTCTCTCTGCTGCTGGCATGTTCGATCCTGCCCTGAACAGCAATGCCGAAGTGGACGAACTGTTTGCAAGGTTCACCATTCAGGTTGTGGAGCTGGATTCCGGAGAAATTCTGAGTGCCGAAAGGCTCGCAGAACTGGGGATCGATCCGGCCACGTATGACGAACGCTCCGTCCTGAGCGATGCGCAGTTCAGCGATGTGCTCGGAGAAGACGAGGACATCGCTGACCTGAAGCGCCGCGTCAAGTATTCCACCGTGTACACACTTCCCGCAGCAGATGGCTCTGTGGAAACGATCGTGATCCCTGTCAGCGGTTACGGGCTGTGGGGCACCATCTACGGATACCTGGCACTTGATGGTGACGGCAATACCGTCAACGGCATAGGCTTCTACGAACACAAGGAAACCCCCGGGCTTGGCGGCGAGATCAACAATCCGCGCTGGAAGTCCCTGTGGCCTGGCAAGAAAGTCTATGACGAGCAGGGCGAAGTCGCACTGAGCGTCATCAAGGGCAGAGGGGAAGGCGATTTCGAGATCGATGGGCTGTCCGGCGCGTCACTGACCAGTCGTGGCGTGGACAACATGATTGCATTCTGGCTGGGCCCGAACGGATTCGGCCCATTCCTGACCAATTTGAATGAAGGCTGACAGGCGGAGTCGACATGGCAACTGACACAAAGACATTGTTGTTCAAGCCAGTGGTGGCGGAGAACCCCATCACCCTGCAGATACTGGGCATCTGTTCCGCGCTGGCGGTGACCACCAGCCTGCGCGTCACCATCGTGATGTGCATCGCGTTGACGGTGGTGACGGCTTTCTCGAACTTCTTCATTTCCATGGTTCGCAATTACATGCCCAGCAGTATCCGCATCATCATCCAGATGGCGATCATCTCGGCGCTGGTGATTGCAGTGGATCAGTTGCTTCAGGCGTTCGCCTACGAAGTCAGCAAGCAGCTGAGTGTGTTCGTGGGTCTGATCATCACCAACTGTATCGTGATGGGGCGTGCAGAGGCCTTCGCGATGAAGAATCCGCCAATCCCCAGTTTCATGGATGGCATTGGCAACGGCCTGGGCTACAGCTCTGTGCTGCTGATCCTTGGCAGTGTCCGCGAGCTGTTCGGATCTGGCAGCCTTTTCGGTATCGAGATTCTGCCTCTGGTTTCCAATGGCGGCTGGTATCAGGGCAATGGCCTGATGCTGCTCGCACCAAGTGCCTTCTTCATCATCGGGTTTCTGATCTGGATAGTGCGCACCAAGCGCGTCGAGCAGGTTGAAAAGAATGAATTTCAGCTTGCACCCCATACAACTCAAGAGGTGGCGCACTGATGGAACACTATCTGAGTCTTGCCATTCGCGCCGTGTTCGTTGAAAACATGGCACTGCAGATGTTCCTCGGCATGTGCACCTTCATCGCGGTATCCAAGAAAGTGGAAACTGCGGTCGGTCTGGGTGTCGCCGTGACCGTGGTACAGATCATTACAGTCCCGCTGAACAATCTGTTGTTCACGTATCTACTGAAGGATGGAGCCCTGGCCTGGATGGGATTCCCCGACCTCGACCTCAGCTTCCTGGGCTTTATCTGCTACATCGGTGTCATCGCCGCCGTGGTGCAGGTGCTGGAGATGTTCCTGGACAAGTACATGCCAGCTCTCTACAACGCGCTGGGCGTGTTCCTGCCGCTGATCGCGGTCAACTGCGCCATCATGGGCGCCTCCCTGTTCATGGTGGAGCGCAGCTACACGTTCTCGGAAAGCGTGGTGTATGGCACCGGCGCCGGCGTGGGCTGGGCACTGGCGATTACTGCGATGGCGGGAATCCGCGAAAAGCTCAAGTACAGCGACGTGCCACAGGGTCTGCGCGGAATGGGGATTACCTTTATTACAACTGGCCTGATGTCCCTGGGCTTCATGTCGTTCAGCGGCTTGTCACTGTAGTCAACGGGTTATATAGAGATGATTGATATTGCAGCAATTGCAGGCGGCGTCCTCATGTTCACCGTGGTGGTCATGGTGTTCGTGGTGCTCATTCTTGTTGCCAGAGCGAAATTGGTCAGCACAGGCAATGTCCGGATCGAGATCAATGGCGATCCCGAGAAATCCATCGTGGTCCCCGCAGGCGGCAAGCTGCTGACAACCCTGGCCGATGCAGGCATTTATCTGTCGTCAGCCTGTGGTGGTGGTGGCACTTGTGGTCAGTGCAAATGCCAGGTGCTGGATGGCGGCGGTTCCATGCTGCCCACCGAGCAGGGTCATTTCACGCTGGGCGAGGGCAAGGCCCACTGGCGGTTGTCCTGTCAGGTGGCAGTGAAGCAGGACATGAAAATTGAAGTGGAGCCCGAGTTCTTCGGCGTCAAGCAGTGGGAGTGCACCGTGGTCTCCAACGAGAACGTGGCCACTTTCATCAAGGAACTCGTGCTGAAGATTCCCGATGGCGATAGTGTGGATTTCCGTGCCGGTGGGTATGTGCAGCTGGAAGTCCCCGCGCACGAAGTGCACTACAAGGACTTCGACATCGGCGAGAAATTCCGTGGTGACTGGGAGAAATTCGGACTGTTCAAACATGTGTCCAAAGTCGACAAGACCACGATTCGTGCCTACTCCATGGCGAACTACCCGGAAGAGCGCGGCGTCATCAAATTCAATATCCGGAGTGCCACGCCTCCTCCCAAGTCCAGCGTCCCGCCCGGCATCATGTCATCCTATGTGTTCAGCCTGAAGCCCGGTGACAAGATCAAGGTGTTTGGTCCCTTCGGTGAATTCTTCGCCAAGGACACAGACGCAGAAATGGTGTTCATCGGTGGTGGTGCAGGGATGGCGCCCATGCGCTCGCACATATTCGATCAGCTACGCCGCATCAAGTCC
>CAYWMC010000029.1:0-13687 GCA_964459345.1 uncultured Klebsiella sp.
TCGCCGGCATTCATTACAACTTGTCCATGCCCGAACACTTCTGGCCGGAATACCGTGCGCTGAAAGGCGCCACGGAGCCGCTGCAACTGTTCCAGACGCGGCAATACCTGCACCTGATCCGCAACTTCCACCGTTTCAGCTGGCTGCTCCCCTATCTGTTTGGCGCCTCGCCTGCCGTGTCCCGCTGCTTCACCCGTGGCCGGCCGCACGACCTGGAAGCCTTCGACGAGAGCACCTGGTACAAGCCCTGGGCCACTGCACTGCGCATGGGCAATCTGGGCTACAAGAGCGAGGCACAGAAATCCCTGTTCGTCTGCTACAACGAGCTGGAGTCCTACCTGGACAGCCTGCAGCAGGCGCTCACGACTCCCTATGCCCCCTATGTGGCCATCGGCGCGAGAAAGGACGGCCGCCTGCAGCAGATCAACACCAATCTGCTGCAGCTGGAAAACGAGTTCTACGGCACCATCCGGCCCAAGCGCGTCGGCGAGTCGGGGGAACGGCCGCTGACCTTGCTGCGCGAACAAGGCATTCAGTACATCGAAGTGCGGGTACTGGACCTCAACCCCTTCCTGCCCGTTGGCATCGATGCCGCGCAGATCCGTTTCCTCGATGCCTTCCTGCTGCACTGCCTGCTGTCGGACAGCCCGGCCTGTACCCGTGCCAGCTATCACGAAATTGAAGAGAATCTTTCCAGAGTCGTGAATCGCGGGCGCGAGCCGGGCCTGACACTGTCTCGCGATGGCCAGGAAGTAGCGTTTGCAGGGTGGGCTGCCGAGTTGTTGCAGGACGTGGGCCATGCCGCCGTGCTGCTGGACGATATCCACAATACCCAGGACTACAGCCTCGCCAATGCTGCGCAGCTGGCAAAACTGGCTGACCCGGAATTGACGCCGTCGGCCCGAGTGCTGCGGGAAATGCGGGCATCCGGGCGGCCGTTCTGTGCCTTCACCATGGCGCAATCGGCAGCGACGCAGGCGCATTTCAAGGCGGCGTCACTGAGTAAAAAGCGTCTGGAGGAAATGCAGGAGGCCTCGCGCCTGTCTCTGGTGAGACAGGCCGAGATCGAAGCGGGAGATACCGTGAGTTTTGAAGACTACGTGCGGCAGTGGAACCTTACTGCTGAATCACGTACGACGTGAAGTACAGGTCCAGCATGTTCTCGGAACCCTCGCCTTCCACCAGCTCGATGGCTTCGCGAATCAGCGTCAGGGCGTCCTGACGCAGCTTTTCCTTGCCTTCGGTGGAGGTCAGATTCTCCTCCAGCTGGCCGGAGAACAGCTCGACAAGACGGCTGCGCACATACGGCATGTGATGACGCAGCACTTCGTCGCCAGGGCGCGCGGTGCGCACGGAAACGTCGACTTTCAGGTAGCGCAGCCGCCCGCCGCCATCATAGTTGGTAACGAAGCTGGGGCTGAGTTCGACATAGGGAAATTCGCTGTTGGCCCCGGGCGGCGGTGCCGACGAGGCCCATCCAGGCGCTGACAGGCCGAACAGCAGAAAGCCGGCCGCCAGCAGGCGGGCAGCAGAGCGTGCGAGAGAGGCAGTGAACGTTGGCATGGCGTTGACCCTTTGCGTGAATTTCTGTGTGGCGTGACTGCCGATTCAGACAGTCGCGGGCAGTATGCCATATATCGGCAAGAGCGACGATTGCGTGAATGTGCGCCGCACAGCACAGCGGACGCCGCGCGAGAGTTTTGATTACAATGCACCGCAGTCGCTCACCAAGAGCACTGACAACCCAGAGAGCCCTTAGCAGGCAGAGAGTTTCAAGATGGCACAATCCTTGTTGGACAGAATCCCGGGCTCCCGGAACCTCAATTTCATGATCTTCCTGGCCTGCACGTCCATCATAGGCGTGGCCCTGTACATGGAGCACGTGATGCTGCTGCAGCCCTGCGGCCTGTGCATCACCCAGCGGGTGTTCGTGATCCTGGTGGGTTTCATCTGCCTGGCCTCGGCGCTGCACAAGACAGGAGAGGTGGGGCGCCGCAATTACGCCTTCGCGGCTGCCAGCATGTGCATCGCGGGCGGCTATTTCGCCGGACGCCAGATCTGGCTGCAGCATCTGCCGGAAGACCAGGTGCCCGCCTGCGGTCCTGGACTGAGCTACATCATGGACAATTTTCCGCTGATGGACATGCTCTCCTTCCTGCTCAAGGGCGACGGCAACTGCGCAGAAGTCACCTGGCGTTTCCTGGGCATCTTCTCGATCGCCGAGCTGTCCATGGGTGGCTTCATCGGCCTGTTTGCGCTGTGCATTTATCAGGCCCTGCGCAAAGGCTGAACGGCTTCTAGCCCCTGCGCCAGCGGAAGAAACGCTCGGCCCAGGGCAGCAGATGCACCGGAATGCGTGCGTTGCGCCAGGCATTGGCGGCGAAGCGATTGGCTTCCGAGAGTGTCGGATAGATGTGCGTGGTGGCGCCAATCTTCTTCAGCCCCAGTCCGTGGGTCATGGCCAGCACGAATTCGGTGATCAGTTCCCCCGCGTGATAGCCCACGATCGTTGCCCCCAGAATGCGGTCGGAGCCAGGCACCGTCAGCACCTTGATGAACCCGTGAGCCTCGCTGTCGGCGATGGCACGGTCGAGATCGTCGATCTCGTAACGGGTCAGCTCGTAGGCAATCCCCTGCTCTTTCGCCTCCTGTTCGTTCAGGCCGACGCGTGCCACTTCCGGATCGGTAAACGTAGCCCAGGGCACCACACGGTAATTGACGCTGAATTTCTTCAGCCTTCCCAGCAGGGCATTGAGGGTGGCATACCAGGCCTGGAACGAGGCCATGTGCGTGAACTGGTACGGGCCGGCAACGTCGCCGCAGGCATAGATGCTGGGGTAGAGAGTCTGCAGTTGCGCGTTGACCTTGAGCAGCCCGCGCTCGGTCAGCGGCATCTCGAGCTCCTCAAGACCGAAGCCCTCGACATTGGCCTTGCGGCCGATGGCGATCAGCACCTTGTCGAAACCAATCTGCGTCGGGCCGGCGGCGGACTCTGCGCTCAGCACGCCGCCATCCCCCTCTTTCGCAAAGGCGCTGGCCTTGCAGCCTGTCAGCACGCGAATGCCTGCCTCCTGAAAACGCGCCAGCACGCAGGCCGACACATCTTCATCTTCCCGGGGCAGGATGCGGGGCGCCTGATCGACCAGCGTTACCTGGGCGCCGAGACGCGCAAAACTCTGGGCCAGCTCGCAACCTATCGGGCCGGCGCCAAGCACCAGCAGACGCCCAGGCAGCTCGCGCAGCTCCCATAGCGTGTCCGATGTCAGGTAGGCAATCTGCTCAAGACCGGGGATTGGTGGCACGAACGGGCGTGCACCAGTAGCCACCACAATGGCGCGGGTGGTGATAGTGCGGTCTCCCACCTGCACGCTCCAGGGCGAGGTAATGAAAGCCTCGCCACTGACACACTCGACGCCAAGCGAGGTAAAGCGCTCCACCGAATCATGGGGCTCAATGCGGGCGATGACGCTCTGCACGCGCTCCATGATCCTGCGGAAATTGACCTGCCCTGTCGCCCCATCAATGCCGAACTCGGAGGCGCGCTGCAGGTAATCGGCAATACGCGCGCTGCGAATCAGCGACTTGCTGGGCACGCAACCCGTGTTCAGACAATCGCCCCCCATCTTGTGGCGCTCGACCAGGACAACCTTCGCCTTTGCACCCGCGGCGATGATCGACGAGACCAGCCCCGCAGACCCGGCACCAATCACCACCACATTCGCATCGAAGCGGCGCGGCCTGACAAAATGCCGTGGCGTGCGCACAGGCCGCAGCAGTGACAGCAGGCCGCGGGCAAGCCACGGCAGGATGCCCAGCAGGGCCAGCGACAGGAGAATATTGGGACTCACCAGACCCGAGAGAGAATCGATGCGCGCGAGCTCAGAGCCCGCATTCACATAGATGAGTGTCGCCATCAGCATCCCGACCTGACTGACGACGAAATAGGGCAGGATGCGGATGGGCGTGAGCCCCATCAGCAGATTGACCAGAAAGAAGGGAAACACCGGCACGATGCGCAGGCTGAACAGATAGAAGTTGCCGTCCTTCTCCATGCCGGCATTGATGGCCTTGAGTGAGTTGCCGAAGCGGGACTGCACCCAGTCACGCAACAGCAGGCGTGAGGTCAGGAACGCCAGCGTAGCGCCAATGGTGCTGGCAAAGGACACCAGCAGCGTGCCCCACCACAGCCCGAACACGGCACCGCCCACCAGGGTGATGATCACCGAGCCCGGGATGGACAGGGCCGTTGCTGTGACATACACCGCGAAATAGACGGCAGCGACCGTGAAGAAATTGTCCCGACTGTAATCCTGCATCACCTGCAGCTGCGACTGCACGAAATCGAGCGTCATGTAGCGCCCGAGATCGAGGACATAGAAGGCGGCGATCATTGCGACAAATGCCACCACAACCAGCAGTTTTACTATTTTCATGAACATCTCGTATCAGGATTGTCGACACACCTGACGCGGGATACGTACTCGGCGTGACAAAGGCGTCAGTTTATTTCTGCATTCGGGGATTGATATGCTATAAGGCCAGCTTCCTGCCCCAGCCCGAGAACCGCAACGTGCCGAACGATACCACAAAGCCCGCCGGGAAAACGTCCCGTCAATTTCCTTCGACGCGCCTGCGCCGCATGCGCCGCGATGACTTCAGCCGACGCCTGATGCGCGAAACCCGCCTGAGCACGGATGATCTGATATTCCCGATGTTCATCGTTGAAGGCACGCAGCAACGGCAGCCGATCCCGTCAATGCCCGACATCTTTCGTTTCAGTCTCGATGAATTGCTGAAGGAAGTGGCAGAGATTGTCGCGCTGGGCATTCCTGCCATTGCCCTGTTCCCTTCGCCCCATGCCGACACCAAGTCTCTGGATGGTCGCGAAGCATGGAATCCGGAAGGCCTGGTGCAGCGCGCGGTGCGCACGTTGAAGACTCAGTTTCCCCAGCTCGGCATCATCACCGATGTGGCGCTTGACCCTTACACCACCCATGGTCAGGACGGCATCATTGATGAAGACGGTTACGTCCTGAATGATGTGACAGTGGACGCCTTGATAAGACAGGCCTTGTCCCACGCCGTGGCGGGAGCCGACATCGTGGCGCCATCAGACATGATGGACGGGCGCATCGGGGCCATCCGCGACGCCCTCGAAGCAGCAGGTCATATCCATACCCGCATTCTCGCGTACTCGGCCAAATATGCGTCCAGCTACTATGGCCCCTTCCGCGACGCCGTGGGCTCCAGCGCCAATCTGGGCAAGGGCAACAAGCACACCTATCAGATGGACATTGCCAACAGTGATGAAGCCCTGCATGAAGTGGCACTGGATCTGGCGGAAGGCGCCGACATGATCATGGTCAAACCCGGCATGCCTTACCTGGATATCGTGCGGCGCGTGAAGGACGAATTTGGTGCGCCCACATTCGTGTATCAGGTCAGTGGCGAGTATGCGATGCACATGGCAGCGGCCCGCAACGGCTGGCTGGACGAATCTGCAGTAGCAATGGAATCGCTGGTGTCCATCAAACGCGCAGGTGCCGATGCCATTCTGACCTATTTCGCGAAGAAGGTGGCCCTGCTGCTGCGGCAGTGAACTCAAATCCCGGTGCCGTGCATTTCTCACTTGAAACCGGCACTTTAGGCCTTATCATAAGCAACCTCCGTGAAGGTCGAAGCGTTTGGAACGGCCGGCACGTCTCCCCCACCATTGAAGGAATGAATTTATGAGCGACCATATCGTTCAAGTGACTGACGCCAGTTTTGAACAGGACGTACTGCAGGCCACCGGCCCGGTGATGGTAGATTTCTGGGCTGAATGGTGCGGCCCCTGCAAGATGATCGCTCCGGTACTGGAAGACATCGCCGAGGAATACGCTGGTCGCCTGACCATTGCCAAGCTGAATATTGATTCAAATATGGCGACTGCTCCGAAGTATGGCGTACGCGGCATTCCCACGCTGATCATCTTCAAGAACGGCCAGGTCGCCGGCACCAAAGTGGGCGCATTGTCGCGTTCGCAGCTCGCAGCCTTTGTCGACAGCGTCATCTGAAGCATGATTGCAGCCCCGCTTCCGTGCGGGATTGTCTCTCCTCAACAGCGTCTCGAAAAGCCTTCCAACAGCGTCACGGAAGGCCTTCCGGGGCCTGATTTTCGGTCACAAATAAAGACAAAATTGTTCTGGACAGTGCCATTCAGGCGTTCTATATTGCGCCCATCGTCCCGTTCGACTGACGACCTTGTCTCTTATCTACACCGCTCCAAACAACGCATTAACCAGAAACCCGAAACTCACTATTTACTTAACATCAGAAAACCATTCTGTTCACAACCAACACAAGCATGTCAGACCCATGCAGGCTGACCATCAGCGTCTTGCCCTGTCTCGGGACTAAGCTTGTCCTTAGCCCACAAACCTGCGTAACAAATCATCATGAATCTAACTGACCTGAAGAAACAACCCATCGCGGACCTGCTTGCCATGTCCCAGGAAATGGGTCTCGAAAACCTCTCCAGAACCCGCAAACAAGACATCATTTTCGCCATCCTCAAGAAGCACGCCAAGAACGGCGAAGACATTTCCGGCGATGGCGTGCTGGAAATTCTGCAGGACGGTTTCGGATTTCTGCGCTCTGCCGACTCGTCATATCTGGCAGGCCCGGATGATATCTATGTTTCGCCCAGTCAGATTCGTCGCTTCAATTTGCGCACAGGGGACACGATCGAGGGCAAGATCAGACCTCCAAAAGACGGCGAACGCTACTTCGCCCTGCTGAAGATCTCCGAAGTCAACTTCTCCAAACCTGAAAATTCCAAGAACAAGATCCTCTTCGAAAACCTGACTCCCCTGTTCCCGACCGAGCGTCTGCGACTGCAGATCGGCAATGGCAGCACCGAGGATCTGAGCGCCCGCACCATCGACCTCACGGCGCCCATCGGCAAAGGCCAGCGTGGTCTGATCGTATCGCCCCCCAAGGCCGGCAAGACCTTCATTCTGCAGAACATTGCGCAGTCCATTGCCAAGAACAATCCCGAATGCCGTCTGATCGTTCTGCTGATCGACGAGCGCCCGGAAGAAGTGACCGAGATGCAGCGCTCCGTGCGCGGCGAAGTGGTGGCCAGTACGTTCGACGAACCGCCCGCACGTCATGTGCAGGTGGCCGAGATGGTCATCGAGAAGGCAAAGCGTCTGGTCGAACACAAGGAAGATGTCGTTATTCTGCTCGACTCGATCACGCGTCTGGCCCGCGCCTACAACACCATCGTGCCGTCTTCCGGCAAGGTGCTGACAGGCGGCGTGGATGCGCACGCGCTGGAACGTCCGAAGCGCTTCTTCGGCGCAGCACGCAACCTTGAAGAAGGCGGCAGTCTGACGATCATCGCCACGGCGCTGGTGGAAACCGGCTCCAAGATGGACGAAGTGATCTACGAAGAGTTCAAGGGCACCGGCAACATGGAACTGCACCTTGACCGCAAGATCGCCGAGAAACGCGTGTACCCGGCCATCAACGTGCGCCGCTCCGGCACGCGTCGCGAAGAGCTGCTGACCACCGAGGAAGAACTGCAGCGCATGTGGATTCTGCGCAAGATTCTGAGCTCGATGGAAGACGTGCAGGCCACCGAGTTCATCCTCGACAAGCTGAAGGACACGAAGACCAACGACGAGTTCTTCAATTCCATGAAGCGCAAGTAATTCCATGTGGGAGCGAGCCTCGCTCGCGAGTATGAACTCCTGCTCCAGCAGTTCGCTTGCAGGGCAAGCTCCTACATATGGAAATACCTCTCAGGATCATGCCAATGCCCTGCAAAGACCTTCGTGAGTTCATCGCCCTTCTGGAACGGGAGGGCGATCTGATCAGGATCAAGACGGAAGTCGATCCCAATCTTGAGATCACGGAGATCTGCGACCGCACCCTGCGTGCGGGCGGTCCGGCCTTGCTGTTCGAGAACCCCCGCAATTCTAAGATTCCCCTGCTCGGCAATCTGTTTGGACATCCCCGACGAGTGGCGCTGGCCATGGGCCAGAAAGACCTGCAGGGTTTGCGAGATGTTGGGCACCTTCTTGCCTTCCTGAAAGAACCCGTTCCGCCCAAGGGCTGGAAGGAGCTGTGGCAGAACCTGCCCGCCTACCGCCAGGTGCTGAACATTGCGCCGGATCTGAAGAAGACGGCGCCCTGTCGCGACGTCATCATCGACGAGGCCGATATCGATCTGGGCATGCTGCCCGTGCAGACCTGCTGGCCCGGCGATGTGGGCCCCCTCGTGACATGGCCCCTGGTCATCACCCGCGGTCCCGAGAAAGAGCGCCAGAACCTGGGCATCTATCGCATGCAGGTCATTGGCCGCAACAAGATGATCATGCGCTGGCTGTCCCATCGTGGCGGTGCGCTGGACTTTCGCGACTGGCAGATCAAGCACCCCGGTGAACCTTTCCCTGTGGCGATTGCGATAGGCGCAGACCCGGCAACGATTCTCGCCACAGTGACGCCGATTCCGGACACGCTTTCCGAATACGCCTTCGCGGGATTGCTGCGGGGGCAGAAGACCGAAGTGCTCAATTGCCTGACCAGCAATCTGCAAGTGCCGGCCAGTGCCGAATTCGTGCTCGAAGGCGTGATCGAGCCAGGCGAGATGGCGGAAGAAGGGCCGTTCGGCGACCACACCGGCTACTACAACGAGGTGGAGCGCTTTCCTGTCTTCACGGTCAAGAAACTTACACACCGCAAAGACCCGATCTATCACAGCACCTACACCGGGCGTCCGCCAGATGAGCCCGCCATGCTGGGCGTCGCGCTGAATGAAGTATTCATTCCGCTGATTCAGAAGCAGTACCCGGAGATTGTGGATTTCTATCTGCCGCCCGAGGGCTGCTCGTATCGCATGGCAGTGATCAGCATTCGCAAGCAGTACCCGGGGCATGCCAAGCGCATCATGATGGGCGCCTGGTCCTTCCTGCGGCAATTCATGTACACCAAGTTCGTGATCATCGTGGACGACGACGTGAATGTGCGGGACTGGAACGATGTGATCTGGGCCATGACCACGCGCATGGACCCTGCACGCGACACCGTGCTCATCGAGAACACGCCGATCGACTATCTGGACTTTGCGTCGCCTGTCTCCGGGCTCGGCTCCAAGATGGGCATGGATGCCACCAGCAAGTGGCCGGCAGAAACTACCCGCGAATGGGGCACACCGATCAGCATGAGTGAGAGTGTCAAGAAGCGCGTTGACGAGATCTGGAACGAACTCGGCATCAAGTGAGCGTGCTCACGCAGGCTGCGGGAACTGCGGCAGACCGGCGCTCATCGCACGTGTGGCAGTGGCCAGAATGCGCGGATCACGCTCCTGTTCCTTGAGATTCTGCAACAGTCTGGCCAGCTCAGCGTAGGCCTCCACATCGGCACTGACACGCAGACTGCGTTCGAAATAGTCCCTGGCTTTTCCCCACAGTGAGGCACGCAGTGCCAGACGTCCCGCAGCCAGCAAGAGCACGCCGTCTTCGCTGCGTGTACTCAGCCAGCTCTCCGCCTTCTGCAACTGCTTGACAGCCTGTGCATCATCCACCCGCAGACTCAGCAGACTGTAGCGACGCACCAGCGTAGCGCTCCAGCGACTTTCCAGCGCAGTCTCGAACATGGCCACGGCGTCGTGCATGGCGCCAATGCGCATGTATGCCTGCACACAGGCACTGATCAATTCATCACCGGGTGTCATGCCGCGGGTATGACGCTTCCAGAAGCGCCGCAGGGCAGCGACTTTTGTACCGGGCTCTTCGCTCAGACTCGCGAGCCTGTGCATCAGTTCCAGTTCCTGTTCTTCCACATCGTTCTGCGCGTTCAGCGCCTGCCGCGCGGCCCGGGCCGCCGACCACTGCCGGCCGGCGCGCACCAGGTTCAGCGGATTGAGCCAGCTCAGCAGCACATACACCAGGCGTGCGACGATCAGCAGCAGCACCAGTGCCACAAAGAGTGCGAACAGGCTCGTCTCGAACGTGGAGTTGCCCCATGAAAGAAGCAGATAGCCAGGGTCGCGCGCCAGCACGAGCGTCACGAGCAGGCCCGTGATGATCGCCAGCAGTGAGTAGAGGAAGAGTCGGATCATGTTCAGCGACCGTCGCTGTCATTCGCGGCGGCCTGCGCGCGACGGGCATTGGCCTGCTGCAGCAGTGCCAGCGATCCGGAGATGTCCGGGCGGGACTGCGCCACCTGGGCTGCGGCGAGCGACTCCAGCTCCTGCCCCAGCGTGCGACCGGCCCCCGTGTCGATGGCGAAGTAGCGCGCCATCCAGTCGCGGCCTTTCTCCAGACTGCTGCGATAGACTTCTGGCTCTGCCATCAGCAGGGCCAGTTGTGCCTGCTCCAGCATGAGCCGCAGATTCTGCTTCAGTGTTGCCTCCTGCTGGGGCGGCAAGAGCGCCTCGGGAGCCACGTCCCACTGCTGCCACACGAAGATACTGCCCAGCAGCTGCAGCGCACGCGCACCGAAACCTGTATCGGCCACTGGTGCTTCAGTCTGCTGCCCGGCCAGTTGCGCGGAATAATTCTGTACCAATGTGTCGCGCAACGAGAGCCCGTCAATCAATGGCAGCAGATTGTTCATGCGCACATAGAGTCCCGGCACATCCACATAGTCCATGCTGCGCAGCGCGAGCATCTCGCCTGCCAGTGCGTCCCGCACGCCCAGCACGGCGGGATCTGCGGCATCGCGCAGCATCTCGTCAACGGTGGACAGTATCAGCAGCGCAGAGTCGCCATCGCCCTGCAGGGTGAGTTTTTGATTGGCCAGTCGCAAGAGATACTCCGCCTCTGTCCACAGCCATTCCTGCACGACGCGTTCAGTTGGCGCAGCCTCCAGACGCTGCTCGACACTGGCCGTGCTGGTGGCCAGTGCGGCGATGCGGGATTCCAGGCTCTCGCGCAGGGCCTCCAGGGATTGTCTGTCGGCCAGCGTGGCGAGAAGCTCCTCGGGGACGGCCGCTGGTGCTGTGGCGGGAGCGTTCTGCAGCAGGGCGGTATTCTCGGTCTGCAGTGTTTCGATCAACGACAGGACGCGCAATTGTTCGTACACCAGCCAGAAGATGGCCAGCAACACCGGCACCAGCACCAGCATGATGATGAGGAAGCGGCGCAGACCACTGCTGCGTGAACGGGCACGGGGAAGATGGGGCGCCGCATTGCTGCGGCTCAGTTCATCCAGCACGCGCGGAGTGTCGAGCCGCGGTGCGGACTCTGAAGCGGACGCGGGGGTACTGCCGTCAGTCACAAGGCCTCCTGGGGTTCTGCGTGCCCTGCCGGACAGTGGCGCAGGCAGGCGAGCACTGTCAGATCATCGGCACCCCCGGCATTGAGCACGTGGGCGAATCCGGCACGGCGGGCATTCTGTTCGACACGCGCAGAGGGCACGATCAGCGTCAATGTCTGCTGCAAGCCTAGCAGAGGGTTCGCGGCCTTGTCTTGCGGCAAATCAAGCGCCGGTTCCGGCCCTTTGAGCAGGCTCAGAAAGCTCTCGAAAATCTGCAGACTGGTCAGCACCACGCAGTTGATGCGCTGGTCCTGCATGGTCTGCAGCACCTCGGCGCGTGTGTGGGGCGGTACCTGGCGCGTATAGAGCTCGACGTAATCGACCTGTGCGCCACGCTCCCGCAGCGTTTCGGCCAGCAGTTCCCGGCCACCCTTGCCGCGGAACAGCGCGATGCGCCGGCCCTGCACCTGCTGCAGTCCAGGCAGCGCCAGCAGGTCTTCGCTGGTGACGCCGGTGTCGGCACAGTGCACTGGCCAGGGATGCTGACGCAGGACGGCAGCGGTTCCAGGCCCGACTGCATACGCTTCCAGACCGACGGGCAGCTGGGGCCAGTAGTTCTCGATCCACTCGAGCCCCAGATGGGCGGCATTGGTACTGATGAAAATGGCGATGTCGCAGGTATCCAGGGAGAGGATGCGGGACTTGACCCGCTCGATGTCGTCCCGCTCCTGCACTGGCTCGATGCTCAGCAGCGGCAGACTCAGGGTGTGTCCGCCCTGGGCGGCGATGGCCTGAGCAAGATGCTCCACCTGCCCGGCGGGGCGCGTCAGCAGCACGCGGCACTGCTGCAGTGGCAGGGTGGCCATGGGGTCAGCGCCGGGAAGCTGTGCGGGAGTAATGTTCATGCCTCGGCGTACAACGCGGCCAGAATCTTGTCGGCGCCCCTGGCCAGCAGCGCCTCGGCCACGGCGATGCCAAGCTGCTCGGCATTCCCGCGGGGGCCGCGCAGTTCCTCGCGCAGGATACGCTGGCCATTGACGTCGCCCACCAGCGCCCGCAGATGCAACTGGTCGCCCTCCAGTTCGGCAAAACAGGCGATCGGCACCTGGCAGCCACCCTGCAACCGCGTGTTCACGGCGCGTTCGGCGATGACACGGTCGGCGGTGTCCGCGTGATGCAGCACCTGCAGCAACGCGATGATGTCATGATCGTCCACGCGGCACTCGATGCCCACGGCACCCTGTCCGCCGGCGGGCAGCGACGAGGTGGTGTCCATGCGGGCACGGATGCGCTCGCCCAGCCCGAGGCGCACAAGGCCTGCCGTGGCGAGGATGATGGCGTCATAGTCGCCGCGGTCCAGCTTGCCGAGGCGCGTGCCGACGTTGCCGCGCAGATCGCCGATCTGCAGGTCGGGCCGGTAGCTGCGCAGCTGACATTGCCGCCGCAGACTGGAAGTGCCCACGCGTGCGCCCTGGGGCAGCGCGTCGATGCTGGCATAGGTGTTGGACACGAAGGCATCGCTCGGGTCTTCTCGCTCGCAGATGACGCGCAGGCCCAGCCCGTCCGGAAACTCCATCGGCACGTCCTTCATGGAATGCACGGCGATGTCGGCGCGCCCTTCCAGCATGGCGACTTCCAGCTCCTTCACGAACAGCGCCTTGCCGCCGATCTTCGCCAGCGGCGTGTCGAGAATGATGTCGCCCCGGGTGGTCATGCCTATCAGTTCAACCTGCAGGGCGGGGTAATGAGCCAGCAGACGGCTCTTCACATATTCCGCCTGCCACAGGGCCAGGGGGCTTTCGCGCGTGGCGATGCGGATTCTTTCAACTGCCATGATCGGGGGGAAACTCCAGAATTGTCTTGCCGGCGATTCTACGCCAATCCCCCGCCCGAGACACAGCCCGGGGCGATGTTGTTATAATCGCCGCCCCTGCACCGGCCAGACGGCCCGAGAGAGACGGACTATGAGCGACAAGACACCCGACGCAATCAAACCCTGGGGCGGACGATTCAGCGAGGCCACCGATGCCTTCGTGGAACGCTTCACAGCCTCGGTGAACTTCGACAAGCGTCTCTATCACCACGACATCAATGGCTCCATTGCCCATGCCACCATGCTGGGCAAGGTCGGCATTCTCAGCGCGCAGGAAGTGCAGGACATCGTCACCGGCCTGGAAGGCATTCGCGAGGACATCGTGGCTGGCCGCTTCGAGTGGTCCGTGGCGCTGGAAGACGTGCACATGAACATCGAGTCCGAGCTGACGCGCCGCATCGGCATGACGGGCAAGAAGCTGCACACCGGGCGCTCCCGCAATGACCAGGTGGCCACCGACATCCGCCTGTACGTGCGCGACGAGATCGACGCCATCTGCGTCACTCTGCAGCGCCTGCAGCTGGCCCTGCTGGACATTGCGGAGCGCGAAGCCGACACCATCATGCC
>CAYWMC010000030.1:0-13586 GCA_964459345.1 uncultured Klebsiella sp.
GCAAGGCCGACCGCCTGTCTTCCTGCACCTGGAAACTGCGGCGCATCATTCAGCCAGGCGTGTTCAATGTGGAAGTCTTCGCACTGGCGGACGGTGAGCCTGGCAGAGGGGAGAAAGGTCAGAACACCATTCGCTACAACGTGAACGGCATTCTTCTGGACACGGCAGGCTTCGAGAAGCTGCAGCAGGAAATCGTGCTCCGGCGTGTCAGCGTTCGCATCAATGGCGAAGCCGTCACCCTGCACGTCGGCAAATTTCCCGACGTGAATGGCAAGTCACACGACCTGGTGATTCGGGAAGGACGGGTAAGGCTCTGGAAGGACGAAGCCCCTGTGGAGGGGCACGTCTCGGACGAGCGCTTCTACGAAGTCGTGACCAATCGCAAACTGATCACGCAACTGACAGCACCTGCGGCCTGAGGCCCGCTGGCATCAGTGATGATGTCCGCCGGCGCCATGGGCATGGCGATGGGTGATTTCTTCCGGCGTGGCCTTGCGCACATCGACAATGTCGAGCGAGTAATGCAGTGTCCTGCCGGCAAACGGGTGATTGGTGTCGATATCGACGTTGAAACGCCCCGCCTTGACGATCAGCGCGCTGCGTACGCCCTGGTCTGTCTGCACACCCACTATGACGCCCGGCATCAGGGCCTTCTGCCCGTCTGGCAGGTGCAGGTGCTTGATGGGCACGCGAATGATCGAGTTTGACCTGCGCTGACCATAGGCCTGTTCGGGCGCCAGTGTGATCTCCAGCGAATCCCCCGCTTTCTTGCCAGCCATCGCCTCTTCCAGCCCTGAAATCACATTGGCATGCCCGTGCAGATACAGCAGTGGCTCGCGCCCTGCCGATTCCTCCAGCCACCCTGATTTGCTGCCATCGGGCAGTATCTCGCAAAGTTTGTAGTGAAACGCCACCACACAGTCAGCGGCAACTGTCATGACGTCCTGGACGTCCTCTTTCGGTACTTTCGGTTTTCTGGCCATGGCTTACCTGCGCTGGTTGCTGCAAAGAATGGCGGCGATTCTAGCAAACTTCGGAAGCCACAAGACAGCACTGTCCCTGCACCGATTACCCCCGCCCATGTTCGTTATTTGACTAAAAATTGAACAAGTATTATTGTTGGACCCTCTGCGCAACCGCAGGCTGGAACAGGCTGATTTGGCCTGTTATTGCCGGGATTGCTCCTAAAGATGGCGGGATAATCGCTGAATCTGGTTGGCGACCTTCCTGCAGACACACAGGATAAAGACACAAAAGCATGGCAGATCAACAAGACAAGTTTTCACCACTGACTATCCGCATCAAAGAGCAGGTCCGCCGTCTGCGCCTGCTCGCCGGGCATTCGATGACAGAAGGCTCAGCGCTTCTGGGCGTCTCGCGCAAACAGCTGGAAGACATTGAAACCACCCGCGACTATGGCTGCCACCTCGAGATCGAGCTGCTCGCCAAGGTCAAAGTGGTCTACAAAGTGTCTCTGGATGAGTTGCTTGGCGATCTGCCTGCAGACATCGACGCAGAGCTTTTCTCCCGCAAACGCCGTCGCAACGCCTGACATTCCGCCCCGTCGTTACGATCCAGTGGCATTCTGTGTATAATGCCCGACCTTTTACACGACGAGACCAGGTATTGCCATGGCTACCAAACCCAAGAAGGACCCCGCAGCAGACAATCGCATCAATCTGTCAGAACACGTCGAAGCGTTCCTCAAATCCGGCGGCAAGGTCAAACAGATTCCCTCTGGAATCAGCGGTCAAACCACCACGACAGGCCCGCGCCAGATCGTTCTGAGTCACAAGAGCAACGCCTGATTCGCGGACGGCTTTCTCTCACCTCTACCTTCGGTCCGCCATGGACACACAGAATCTGAGAGCATTCGTTGCAGTCGCCGATGGCAGATCCTTTTCTGCTGCTGCCGAGAGACTGCACGTTACACAACCTGCCATCAGCAAGCGCATTCACATGCTGGAACAACAGCTGGGCACGCTGCTGTTCGACCGCATAGGCAGACAGGTTTCACTCACCGAAGCCGGCCGCACACTGCTGCCACATGCGGAAGCCATTCTGTCGCGCATGGACAGCGCGCGTCAGGCGCTCGCTGATCTTGACGGCGAAACCAAGGGCCAGCTGAAACTCATTACCAGCCATCACATCGGCCTGCACCGCCTGCCACATATCCTGCGCGAGTACTCGGAACGCTTTCCGCAAGTGGAACTGGACATTCGTTTCATGGACTCGGAAGAAGCCTATGCAGAAGTGCTGAAGGGGCATTGCGATCTGGGAATCATCACGGAAGTGCAGGAACAGAACGACACGATCTGCGCGCACACGTTGTGGAAGGATCAACTGCATTTCGTGGCAGCACCGCAGCACCCCCTGAGCAAGAGCGGAGCCGTCAGCCTGACCGAGATGGCGCAATACCCCGCGCTGCTGCCGGAGCGACGTTTCTATACCACGCAGCTGGTGGAAGATCTGTTTGCCCGCCATGGGCTTCGCATCAAGATCAACCTGTCCACCAACTACCTGGAAACCATCAAGGCCCTGATCTCGGCCGGATATGCCTGGGGTGTACTGCCGCGCTCAATGCTCGAGGACAAGTCCCTGGCCGTGCTTTGTGTCAAGGCTGACGCTGCCGAAGGTGCCATAGCGCTCACACGCAACCTGGACTGCATCTATCACCGGCACCGGCAGATGAGCCGGGCTGCCCGGGCCTTCTTCGACCTGCTGTGCCAGCACGCCGACACCTGAATACATCCGCATCATTCGACGCGTGAAATCTCGAAGCCTTTCTGCTCCAGCAGACTCAGCAAGCCATCCTCACCCACCAGATGCGCGGCGCCGACGAGGACGAACTCGTTTCCTTCGTTCTCGAACAGTGTCTCGATGATGTCGATCCAGGCGGTGTTGCGGCGCACCAGCAGCGCTTCATAAAGTGCCGGATATTCCTCTTTCATGTCAGCGACAAACAGGGCTTCCAGCGTCGCATTGTCCCCGCTGCGCCAGGCCGCGATCATCTGCTCCATTGCCGTCTCGATTTCCTTCATGTCATCCAGCGACGCGCGCACGAATTCGCTCTCGTGGCCTTCTCCCATATTGGCGATGAAGCCGATCTGGTCGTCAATGGACTCGAGCTCGCCCACCTGCTTGCCATCGCCCAGCGCACGTGAATTGAAGTAGGCATCGACGCCCTGCGGCGTGAAGCCCATCTTCTGGAACTCGATGACCTGCAGGGTACTGACGAGCATGCCGGGCTTGAAGCGCTCCATCATCTGCATGGGCAACCCGGTGGTCGACACATGGGCCGCAAGCGCTGCATAGGTGGGCGCATCGAGCACGGTCTGCAGCGTGCGGCCATCGCTGTACAGCAACTCCTGCATCATGCGGGCCTGTACGGCGAAGTCACTCATGCCGGAGATGTCCGTCTCGAAGTACAGCGCGCTCGAATCCTGGTATGCCTTCTCGAACGGCTCGGGCAATGGATAGTCGGCGGGACGCAGCAGAT
The DNA here is from genome assembly GCA_964459345.1 of uncultured Klebsiella sp. Lineage (GTDB taxonomy): Bacteria > Pseudomonadota > Gammaproteobacteria > Pseudomonadales > Pseudohongiellaceae > UBA5078. The sequence continues at coordinate 3,500 of CAYWMC010000030.1, forward strand.
GTACTGTGCCGCCCAGATAGACCTTTTCAGCACCCGACGTGGCCACCCACACGGCGCTCTGGGCCAGTGCCGATTGCCCGGTAAAGAGGCAGAGCAGGGCTAGTACGCCGGCGCGCAGAGGGCTCGCGAAACGCTTGTGTGCAATGGCAAGGTTCAAGTTTCCAGTCATGGGGTCTGTTCCTGTGTGATTTACAGTATCGCGAAGGAGAAGGTAGCATGCCCCCGACACACCTCCAAGGAAGCCCGCATGGCCACACTGCTGTTCAGATTGCGTCATGTCCCCGACGACGAAGCGGACGATGTACGCGCATTGCTGGAGGAAAATGACATCGACTATTACGAGACGACGCCGGGCAACTGGGGCATTTCGATGCCGGCACTGTGGCTGCGTGACGACGCCCAGCACGAGCGCGCCCAGACGCTTCTGAGCGCCTACCAGCAGGAACGTACCCGCCGGATGCGCGAGGAATATGAGGAAGCGCGCCGGCAAGGCGCAGCCCCGACACTGCTGGCCAGCCTGCGCAGTCAGCCGGGGCGCTTTCTTTTCTATACCGGCCTGAGTGCCGGCATCCTTTATCTCTCGATCAGTAGTTTCTTCAGCTTCTGAGCGCAGGCCCGATGCTGATCTTCAGCGTCTCCAGCCCGTCCACACGCCCCTCCAGAACGTCACCAGCCACCACGGCCGCCACGCCCGCCGGAGTACCCGTGAAGATCAGATCGCCCGGACGCAGCCGGTAGTAAGTGGACAGCTCCGCAACAAGTTCCGGGATATTCCAGATCAGGTCACTGATATGCCCTTCCTGCCGCAGCACGCCATTGACGTGCAGCGTGATGTGCGCAGCCGACAAGTCTCCCGCCTGGGCAACCGGAGTCAGGGCCGTCATGGGGGCCGACTGGTCGAAGCCCTTCGCCGTGTCCCAGGGGCGCGCCTTGTCCTTGGCCTCGGCCTGCAAGTCTCGCCGCGTGAAGTCGATACCCACGCCATAGCCGAATACCGCCGCCTGCGCTTCCGCCAGCGACAGGCGCTCGCCTTTGCCTGCCAGTGCCTCGCCCGCCAGCGCTACTACCAGCTCGATCTCGTGGTGCAAGTCCTGCGTGCGCTGCGGATAAGGCAGCTGCGCACCGTTCTGCGCGATGGCATTGGCTGGTTTGCTGAAGAAGAAGGGCGATTCCCGTTCCGGATTCGCGCCCATCTCCCGGGCATGTGCCGCGTAATTGCGCCCCACACAGTAGATGCGGTTCACGGGAAACTGTTCCGCACGCCCCACGATGGGGACGGCAGGGATGTCGATGGGGAAGAGCAGAGTCATGGAGATCCTTGATTGGCTGAGAATGTGCCTGGTTCATGTACCGATGTAGGCCCGCAGCCGCGACGGGAATTCCCGCTGCTGCAAGACCTGTTGCAGTTGCCATTGTACGTCAGGCTCCACATCGCGCAGAAACCTGACTTTGTTGTTTTCCAGCACGGCCAGTGGCAGTCCGTCCCTGTACAGGATGCGGTTGCGGGACAGACGCGGCAGACGGGTCTCTGGCAGCACGATGGCCAGCAGATTCACCGGGTCGGCCGCCGCCAGACTGACGTACTCGGTGCTGCGCTGGGCAGCGTCCTGATTCTTGCCGAACTGGCGCAAGGTGGTCACGGTGTCTGGCAGCGCAAACTGCTCGCCACTGATGCCGGCGATGAATCGGCCACCGCGCACCACGCCCTGCAACTCCAGCGTGCGCAGCCGTCGCAAAAGCAGCCGCCAGGAGGGCGCCCCGCTCTCGCGCTCCAGCGCACGCTTGAACAGCACTCCCCAGCGCGCCAGGTAGATCATGATCAGGCGCTCGAGCTGCTCGTCGTTAAGGGCGCAATCATGGTCAGGTGCCGCCGGCAGGCTGCTGTCGTCGCGCAGCAGGGACCAGCGCCCCGCATCTTCAACGCCGAAGGTGGCACGACGACGGCCGTTGGCATGACCGCCTGGCTTGCGGGCATCGGGGGTCAGGAGCGCACGCAGACCGGTAAAGCTGTCGCTGGTGAGGCGGCCGGCACTGACCAGTTCGGCCAGGCCCTGCTCCAGCTGGCTGCGCAGCAATTGCGTACGCCGGGAAATCTGTTCGAAGAAGCTGGCGCCATGCTGGCGGATGTCAGCCTCGATGCGCGCCGCGAGGGGACTCAATGGCGCGTCGTCCGCCCCACTGAGCGGGTCAGCCGCCCGTGCCAGGGCCTCCCAGATATCCTGATTCTGCCGCTGCAGCAGGGTGATAGGGGTACCCTTGACTGGCCCGGGCTTGCGCGCGGCATCTCCGAGAGCACCGGCCTTCAGACCCGGGCGCACCAGGCGGCCCCATACCAGACGGCCACTGATGCACATGACGTCCAGCCAGGAAGGGTCGTAGCCGGTGATCCTGGAGGGAAATACATCAGCCTCCCACAGGGTGGCCGGCGCGCTCAGGCCATCCAGCCGCGCGAGGGTGCGCTGCAGCAAGCCCTGTCCATCGGAAGAAGTGGGCACGAGCACGGGCCGCGCAGGCAGACGCTGCACCCGCACCTCGTGCAGATCGAACAGGAAGCGCATGTAGGACTGCAGCGACACGGGCTTGATGCTCTGCCGGTGCGAATCGATGGTGTAGCGATGAATGCGCTGCAGCAGGCGCCGCTCGCACCACTGTGTGGAGCCCTGCAGCAGTGCCGAGAACTGTCCGCGGAACGCAAATCCTTCGGTCTCCAGCCCCAGCAGGGCGACTTCCACCAGCACCGGGCGCAGACCGAGCTCGGCCACCAGTTGCTCAGTCGTCACCGGACCGAGCCCTTCCAACCGGCGTCGCAACACTTCGCGCAGGGCCGCATCGTCCTCCCAGTTTTCCTGAAGAAGACTGGGCGGCAGCGCAAGCGATGGCTCACAGACAGCCTTAGGGTAAAGTGTTTGCAGCAGCGGCAGGCGTTCCGCCGCTACCCAGAACTGTGCGGCACCGGTATCCAGCAGGCAGCAACGTCCGGCACTGACGAGCAAGCGCAGGTACGTCGCATAGCCGTGCCGCTGCGCTTCGGCGGCAGTCACAAAGGCCAGGGAATACAGCGCGTCGTGCAACTCGTCGACGGAGCGCACCAACGGCCAGGCTTCCTCGCGCACCTGGGCAATGGCGGCCTCGTCGAGCACGCTGTAGGACTGCACTTCGGCAGGGTCCAGCCAGCTGCGGTTGCGGATGGCATTGGTGCGACGCTCTTCAAAGGGGGCGTCGTCCAGAAAGGCATAGGGGCGGGCGTTGATGATCTCTTGCGCAAAGGGCGAAGGTTCCCGAAGGTCCCGGGCGATGAGGGTCAGAGACCCGCTCTCGATGGCGCTCACCAGCTGTTTGAGACCCTCGATGTCCATGGCCTCGGTCAGGCAGTCGTGGATGGTCTGCTGTACCAGCGGGTGCTCGGGCACCTCACGCTTGCCCTGGATGTTCTCGAAACAGGCGATCTGATCGGGGAATACGTGGGCCACCAGGTCCTCGGCATCCATCCGCTGGAACTGCGGCGGCACGCGCTTGCCATTGCGATTGCGCTGGATGGCCAGCGAGCGGGTGGCATTCCAGCGCCAGCGCACCTCGAACATGGGGGCGTCGAGCAGCGCCTGCACCAGCACGTCCTCCACGCTGCCGCTCTGCAGATAGGCATAGACTTCCTGCAGCGGAAAACTGTGCACCGAGCCCAGGGAGATCACGATGCTGTCCTCGTTCGCGGCGGCCTGCAGTTCGAAGTTGAAGGTGCGGCAGAAGCGCTTGCGCAGGGCAAGACCCCACGCACGATTGAGGCGACTGCCGAAGGGCGAATGTATGACGACGTGCATGTCGCCTACCTCGTCAAAGAAGCGCTCCATCACCAGCGTGGTCTGGGTTGGCATGACTTCCAGCGCATTGCGCCCCGCCTGCAGATAATCCACCAGTTGCTGAGCGGCCGAAGCCGGCAGGCGCAGAGCTTCCTTCAGCCACTGCACCGCATTGGCTGCCGCGTCGTCCCGCAGATAGGCATCGATGGTTTCCCGCAGGGCGCAGACCGAGAGCGAAAGCTCCCGCGTGCGGCCCGGGCCTTCCCCGAACCAGAAGGGAATCGTGGGCCGCGCGCCCTGGGCGTCGCGTACGCGCACCTTGAGTCCATCCACCCGCAGCAGCTGCCAGCTGTGGCTGCCCAGCGTGAAAATGTCGCCGGGCAGTGTCTCGAGTGCGAAGTCTTCGTTGAGCGTGCCGACCACGGTGTCGTCCGGGTCCAGCACTACCTGATAATCGAACATGTCCGGGATGGCGCCGCCATTGGTCAGCGCTGTCAGGCGGGCATTGCGGCGGGCACTGACCCGGTTGTTGATCACATCCAGGTGCAGATAGGCGCCCTTGCGCCCCAGCCGCGTGGAGTAGCCGTCGGCCAGCATCTGCACGATGCCGTTGAATGCCTCCCGGGAAAGATCACGGTAGGGATGTGCACGCACGAACAGCGCGTAGAGGGCATCCATGCTCCAGCTGCCTTCGCCGCCGTCCTCGCCCTGTGAAGACGCGACTTCCGCCACGATCTGCTGCGCGAGAATGTCCATGGGCTTGTCCGGCATCAGGATGCGGTCAAGGTCGCCCTCCCGCAGGCTGTTGAGCAGAGCCGTGCACTCGGCCAGGTCATCCCGCGTCAGCGGAAACAGAATGCCCTTGGGTGTGCCCCTTACGGAGTGGCCGCTGCGGCCTACGCGTTGCAGGAATTTGGCAATGCTCTTGGGGGATGAAAACTGCACCACCAGGTCCACGGCACCCACATCGATGCCCAGCTCCATGGACGCCGTGGCCACCAGCACCTTGAGGTGTCCGTCCTTCAGACGTTGTTCTGCTCTGTGCCGATGCTCCTTGCTCATGCTGCCATGGTGCGAGCTGACCTGCCCTTCCCCCAGGCGCTCGGTCAGGGCCAGCGCCAGACGCTCCGAAAGACGCCGGGTGTTGACGAACACCAGCGTGGTGTCGTGGGTCTCGATCAGCTGCACCAGTCGCTGGTACAGCTCGTCCCAGACCTCGTTGCTCATGAGGGCCGACAGGGGAGAGCCTGGCACTTCCAGCGTGACGTCGATGAGCCGGCGATGCCCCGAGTCGACAACGACACAGGGCTGGTCCGGGCGATTGCCCGTCAGAAAGTCTGCCACCAGAGACAGTGGTCTCTGTGTCGCCGAGAGCCCGATGCGTTGCAGGGGCCGCACCACGATGCTTTCCAGCCGTTCCAGCGAGAGCGCCAGGTGCGAGCCGCGCTTGTCGCCCAGCAGCGCGTGGATCTCGTCGACGATCACTGTGCTCACGGTGCGCAGCATCTGCCGCCCGCCTTCGCTGGTCAGCAGCAGGTACAGGGACTCCGGGGTGGTCACGAGGATGTGGGGCGGCGCACGCAGCATGCGCTGGCGCTCGGTGGGCGTGGTGTCGCCCGTGCGCACGGCGACACTGATATCGGCAGCCGCCGCGCCGCGCTCGAGCAGCAGATCGGCAAGGCCCTGCAGTGGCACTTCCAGATTGCGGTGAATATCGTTGCTCAGCGCCTTGAGCGGGGAAATGTAGAGAATACGGGTGGCCCGCGGCAACGGCCCTTCCTGCGCCTGCTGCAACAGATCGTCGATGGCAGCGTAGAACGCGGCCAGCGTCTTGCCGCTGCCGGTCGGGGCAGAGATCAGGGTATGGCGACCCGCCTTGATGGCCGGCCAGGCCTGTGCCTGCGCCTGCGTCGGCGCCCCGAAGCGCTGCAGGAACCAGTCGCGGGCAACAGCATGAAATTGGCTCAGTGGCATGGCAGGCGCGCTCGTACTTGAAAGAGGCCGGGGCAGAGTTCAATCGCAAGCGTATAAGAATCGCCCGACAGGCACCAGCAGCGTTTTCCTGACATTTCTCACACGCACCGCTCGCGCAGTTGCCCGATTGACTTGCAGCGCGGCAATCGCCTATTGTCGGCCACCTGAGTCGGGCACATGCGGCCTGGCAACGTACTGGAACAAGGGCATCCCATGAAGAAATACCTGGCGGCATTCTGGCTGGAGAACAGAAAGTTTCTGTTCCTGCTTCTCAGCATCGTGTTCTTCAAAAGCGCCATTGCCGATCTGAATTCGATCTCCGGCCGCTCCATGCAGCCCACGCTGCTGGACGGCGACAAAGTCTGGGTCAACAAACTGGCCTACGACGTCCGTGTCCCTTTCACCGACATCTTCCTGGCATCGCACACAGACCCCGAGCGCGGCGACATTGTGATCATCGATTCCGAGGCCGCCGAGAAGCGCCTGGTCAAGCGCATCGTCGGCATTCCCGGCGACACCATCTACATGCGCAACAACACACTGGTCATCAATGGGCAGCCTGCGGACTACGAAGTCGTCTCCAGCGACTCCGACTCCCTGATCATTCGCGAACATCTGTTTGACCATTCCCACCAGGCGATGCTGTCCGATACCTTCGCCAGCCGCCTCTCCCGCAGCTTCGGCCCGGAGACCGTGCCGGAAGACCAGTTCTTCGTGCTGGGCGACAACCGCGACAACAGCGCGGACAGCCGTATCTACAGTTTCATCCCCCGCGAGCAGATCATCGGCCGTTCCAGCTCGGTGATCTTCTCGCTGGACAGTGACCGGAACTACCTGCCGCGGGCCGACCGTTTCCTGGCCGAACTGCAGTAGATCGTGCACCGAAATGGCCCGTCTTCCCGAAGTTCCGGCGGCAATTCTGTCCTGTTAAACCCTCCTTCCAGCGAGTAGAATGGCCGCCTTGTTTTCGGCGCTGACAGCCAATCCTCCCGCTGCCATTGCACCAATGCCAACCAAGGAAACCCTCACTGTGGGATTACAGACTCCTCTGTATCAGAAGCATGTTGAAGCCGGCGCCAGAATCGTGGATTTCGGTGGCTGGGACATGCCCATTCAATATCAGTCGCTGATCGAAGAGCATCACGCGGTGCGTCAGCATGCGGGGGTCTTCGATGTCTCCCATATGACGATCGTGGATGTCGATGGCGCAGACGCCAAGGCCTGGCTGCAATATCTGCTGGCCAACGATGTCGAGAAACTCGATGTGGCCGGCCGTGCGCTCTACAGCGCCATGCTCAACGACGAGGGCGGCGTGGTGGACGATCTGATCGTGTACCGCCGCGTGACGGGCTACCGGCTGGTGGTCAATTGCGGAACCCGCGAAAAGGATCTGCGCTGGATGAACGATCGTGCCCAGGGCTGGAAGGTGAGCATCAGCGAGCGCCCCGACCTTGCCATCCTTGCCGTGCATGGCCCAGAGTCCATCGACAAGGTCTGCGAACTGCTGGCTCCCGCTCTGGCCGCCAGCGTTCGTGCGCTGGGCAACTTCCGCAGTCTGGAATCCGGCGACTGGTTCATCGCCCGCACCGGTTACACAGGCGAGCGCGGGCTGGAATTGCTGATCCCCAATGCAGAGGCACCGGCGCTCTGGGACCAGTTGCTGCAACTGGGTGTCAAGCCCATCGGCCTGGGGGCACGCGACACGCTGCGCCTGGAAGCCGGCATGAATCTGTATGGTCACGACATGGATGAGTCCGTATCCCCTCTGGCTGCCAACATGGAGCAGACCATTGCCTGGGAACCTGCGGCGCGCCAGTTCATTGGCCGCCCCGCCGTCGAACAGCACAAACGCGAACAACTTGCAGGGCAGCTGCCCATCCTGACCGGTCTGGTGATGGAAGAGCGCGGCGTATTGCGCGAAGGCTTGCGCGTGGTCTGCGTCGTCAACGGCGAAGAGCGCGAAGGCATCATCACGAGTGGCACATTTTCCCCGACATTGAAGCATTCCATCGCCTTGGCTAGAATCCCGGCAGGCAGCACCGATTGCCGCGTCGACCTGCGAGGAAAGCTGACACCCGTTCGCATTGTGAAACCGAATTTCGTACGGTTTGGCAAAAAGGTTTTTGAATAATTTTATTTTTCAGCATGAGGATTGGTCAGTGAGCAGCTTTCCGGACAATTTGAAGTATGCCGCCACCCACGAGTGGGTGCGCGTCGAAGCAGATGGCACCTACACCGTTGGCATCACGGATCACGCGCAGGAATTGCTGGGTGACATCGTGTTCATCGAGCTTCCTGAAGATGGCGCCAGTGTCTCTGCGCAGCAGGAGATCAGCGTCGTCGAGTCCGTGAAGGCGGCGTCCGACATTTACGCCCCTGTCTCCGGCAAGATCATTGCGGTCAACAAGGCCCTCATCGACAGCCCTGAAATCGTCAATACGTCTCCCTATGGCGATGGCTGGTTCTGTCGCATTCAGCCCGGCAACGTGGCCGAACTGGATGCTCTGCTCGACGCCGACGGCTACGCAAAAATCTGCGAGTAAGACGTCCGGGCGCAAGCGCCTGTCGTACTGACCAATAACACTGTCGAAACTGCAGTTTCGATTCCGGACGCCCGCTACGGCGCACCGATACGAACCGCTTTCTTTCTTGCTCCCCCGCAGGTCCGGAGTGCAGCTTTCTGCGCTCGGCCCTGCCTATTGACCGAGGCTTACATGCTGACAAATGCATCATCCCCGCGCTCGCTCGCGAGCCTGCAGCACACAGAAGAATTCATCGGCCGCCATATCGGCCCGAACGAAGATGACATTCACGCGATGCTTGCCGAGCTGCAGCTTGGCTCGCTGACCGAGCTGATCGAGAAGACGGTGCCCGATTCCATCGCACTCAAGCGCCCTCTCGCACTGGGCAAACCGGCCACGGAAGCCGCCGTGCTCGCGCGGCTCAAGGCCATGGTGAGTCAGGATTCACCGGCGCGCTCTTTCATCGGCCTGGGCTATTACGACACGCTGACGCCGAACGTGATTCTGCGCAATGTCCTCGAGAATCCGGGCTGGTACACGGCCTATACGCCCTATCAGCCCGAAGTGTCGCAGGGACGACTGGAGAGTCTTCTGGCATTCCAGCAGATGATTCTTGACCTGAGCGGCATGGACCTGGCCAATGCGTCGCTCCTGGACGAGGCCACCGCAGCGGCAGAAGCCATGGCGCTGGCGAAACGCGTAAGCCGCAGCGATGCCAATGCCTTCTTCGTGGACAGCGACTGTTTCCCCCAGACCATCGACGTGTTGAAAACACGCGCCGAGTGTTTCGGTTTTGAACTGATCATTGCGGATATCGCAGAGCTGGCACAGCACAAAGTCTTCGGTGCAATTTTCCAGTACCCGGGCGCCAATGGCGAGGTGCGGGACCTTACTGCCGCGATCGCTGCCCTGCATGACACTGGCGCCATTGCCGTGGTGGCCGCAGATATCATGAGTCTCGTCGTGTTGAAATCCCCTGGCGAGATGGGCGCGGACGTCGTACTCGGCAGCACGCAGCGTTTCGGCGTGCCCATGGGCTACGGTGGTCCGCACGCGGCCTACTTCGCCACCAAGGACGAATTCAAGCGCGCGGTGCCGGGTCGCATCATTGGCGTGTCCATCGACGCCCGTGGCAAGCAGGCCTTCCGCATGTCACTGCAGACTCGCGAACAGCATATCCGCCGCGAGAAGGCCAACAGCAACATCTGCACCGCGCAGGTGCTGCTGGCCAACATCGCCGCCCTGTATGCGATGTACCACGGCCCGGAGGGCCTGCGCACCATCGCGCAGCGCATCCACCGCCTCACGGCCATTCTTGCGAACGGCCTGCAATCCAGGGGGCTGACCTGCAGCAATGCGCGCTTCTTTGACACGCTGACCATCGCCACCGACGCCGCCAGTCGCGCCGCAATCCTGGCCCGCGCCGCGCAGGCCCGCATCAATCTGCGCGTGGATCAGGCTGACAGCATCGGCGTGAGCCTGGATGAGTGCACGACGGCGCATGACATTGAATTGCTTTGGCAGGTGCTGCTGGGTGACAAGGCCGCGGGGCTCAGCGTCGCCGCGCTGGACCAGCAGATCTGCGCAGGTGCTGCAGCTGTTGTCGGAATACCTGGCGCCTTGCAGCGGCAGTCGGCATTCCTGACCCATCCGTTCTTCAATCGCTGCCACAGTGAAACGGAAATGCTGCGCTATCTGAAGCGCCTGGAGAACAAGGACATCTCGCTGACCCACGCCATGATTCCGCTGGGCTCCTGCACGATGAAGCTGAACGCGACCGCCGAGATGATCCCGATT
>CAYWMC010000031.1:0-13150 GCA_964459345.1 uncultured Klebsiella sp.
GGTCTTCGCGCAGCGCCGAGCGCAGGGCTTCCTGGAAGCCCAGGGTGTCGCGGTGCACTTCGCGCTGGTTCACCAGACACTTCTTGCTTTCGTGCACGAATTCGATGGGGTCTTCGATGGTCAGGATGTGCTCGTAACGGGTGCTGTTCACGTAATCCATCATGGCGGCCAGCGTGGTGCTCTTGCCCGAGCCCGTGGGGCCGGTCACCACCACCAGTCCGCGCGCCAGGTCAGACACCTGCTTGAACACCGGGCCCATGCCCAGCTGTTCCATCGACAGCACCTTGGACGGAATGGTCCGGAATACTGCTGCGGCGCCGCGATTCTGGTTGAAGGCGTTGACACGGAATCGGGCGAGGCCTGGCACCTCGAACGAGAAGTCCGTCTCCATGAACTGCTCATAATCCTTGCGCTGCTTGTCGGTCATGATCTCGTAGATCAGGGCGTGTACTTCCTTGTGATCCATGGGCGGCAGGTTGATCTTGCGCATGTCGCCATCCACCCGGATCAGCGGGGGCATGCCCGCGGTGATGTGCAGATCCGATGCGCCTTGCTTGACGCTGAAACCCAGCAATTCTGTGATGTCCATCTTCGTGGCTGCCCCTGCATGAAAGTGTGCGTGATTTTGTGGATGTGCGTGCCCCCGTGGCCGGGATACACTGAACACATGGCGAGCATAGCAGAAAACATTTTCCGGGTAGGACAGCAGATTGCCGGGGCAGCACGGGCCTGCGGGCGTGCGCCCGAAGCGGTCACACTGCTGGCTGTGAGCAAGACCCAGAGTGCCGACACGGTGCGGGAAGCCTATGAGGCAGGCCAGCGTGATTTCGGCGAGAACTATGTGCAGGAGGCGCTGGACAAGATTGCCGCCCTGCCCCTGCCGGGCCTGGTGTGGCATTTCATCGGGCCGATCCAGTCCAACAAGACGCGGGACATCGCCAGCCATTTCGACTGGGTCCACAGCGTTGACCGCCTGAAGATTGCCACGCGCCTGCACGAGCAGCGCCCGGCGGGCATGGCGCCGCTGAACGTGTGCATTCAGGTGAACATTTCCGAGGAAGACAGCAAGTCAGGCGTGGCGCTGGCCGACGTGGAAGCGCTGTGTGAGGCCATGCAGGGCCTGCCGAACCTGCGCCTGCGCGGGTTGATGGCGATTCCGGCTCCCTGCGACGACCCGGCGCAGCAGCGCGCCGTCTATGCGCCGCTGGCGGCCTTGCTGCGCCGGCTGCAGGTCCGTTACCCGGCCATGGACACCCTGTCCATCGGCATGAGTGCGGACTTCGCGGCGGCCATCGCCGAAGGCTCCACCATCGTCCGCGTAGGCACCGCCATTTTCGGCGCGCGCCACTGAACGTGCCGGGTCACCCTTTGGGATGCATGGACAGGCCGCAGTGGGCACACTGGGAACGGAACGGGTTCAGGAAATACTTCTTCACGAAATACTGCTCATGGCAGTCCGGGCAGCGCTTCACCGAGGCATTGACGCCAAAACCGGCATACAGGGCCATGTAGGCAAACATGATGGCGTCGGAACTGTTGCCCGAATCCAGCACCTGTCCTACGGCGAAGACATACACCGGCAGTGTCGCAAAGCAGACGAACAGCCGGTTGCGTGAACGTTTGATTTCCATCAAACGCTGATCGCGGGGATTGTTGTTGTGGGTATTGTCAGTCATGGGGCTCCCTTGTCAGCGTGGCTGAGCGTCATGCGCGGCAGTGTACACGCTTGGCGCCCGATTTGTGATGGATTGCCGGATTCTGCCGCTCCCGGACCTGTCAGGGGCCCGGGGGGTCTGTGCTAAACTCGGCCCAGATGCTCAAGGACAAGCGCCCCATGGATCAGAATCAGGTCATCAATGTGTTGATAGCTGCCGAGCTGCTTGCCGAAGGGGAGCAACTCGTCAACCTGTTGCGCAAGGCAGGCTTCAGCCTGCATGCCGAAGCGGTCAGCGACAGCACCGCGCTGCAGGAACGCTTGCAGCAGCGCCGCTGGGACCTGCTGCTGCATCTGCCAGGCAATGCCACGCTGCAGGCCAGTCAGGTGTGCAAACTGCTGGAAGACCAGGCGCTCGACTTGCCCCTGGTGCTGATCGGCGATCCCTGCGACGGCGACATCACCCTGTTCGACAGCGCCCTGCCCTGCGCCGTGTGCACCCGCGGCGATCTGCAGGACCCGCAACATGCCGCGCAGCTGGTGCGCACCGTGCGCCATGAGCTGGACGCCCTGCAGACGCGCAGAGACCTGCGCCGCACCCAGGCCCAGCTGAAAGAGCTGCAGCGCCGCTATGAACTGGTGCTGGACAACGCCACCGACGCCATCGCCTATCTGCACGACGGTCTGCATCTGCATGCCAACCGGGCGTGGTGCACCCTGTTCGGCGTGGAAGGCGTCGAAGCCCTGAATCATCAACCCTTCCTGGACCTGGTGGACGACGCCGATGTGGAAGCCGTGCGCCAGACGCTCCGGCAGGCCCGCACCGGCACGCCACCCCCCTGCCTGTTTACCGCCCTGACGGCCGGCGGCTCGCGCACCCGCCTGCAACTCGAAGCCATGGCCGCCGTCTATGATCAACAAGCCGCCCTGCAGATCATTCTGAGCCCTGCCACCGGCAACGTGGCCCACGCCCGCCAGCTGCGCCTTCTGCGCAGTCAGGACCTGGTGACGGGCCTGCCCAATCGCGCCGGCCTGCTGACCCGGATCGAAGCCGCCATCGCCCAGGCCATCGACGTGCGCGGCGAGAGCGCCCTGGTGCTGGCACGCCTGCAGGGCTTCGACGATTTCCTGACCCTGGTCGGGCGCTCTGCAGCCAACTACGTACTGGTGGACACCGCCAGCCTTCTGCGCCAGTCGACGCCTGCCGATGCCCTCGTGGCGCATTGCGGTGACGGCGAATTCGCCATCCTGATCAGCGGGCCTGACAACGCCCCCCAGACCCATGCCCTGCTTGCCGGTGCGGCAGCACTCAACTCGCAGCTGCAGGCCCTGCTGCCGGGCGGCACGGACCTGCGCCTGAGCATGGGCAGCACCTTCATCAATGAACTGACGCCCTCGGCCGATCTGGCGGTGGACCGCGCCCGCCACAATCTGACCGTGCGCGAAAACAGCAGCCCGGCGGCCGTGGCCCCCGAAGACCCCTACGGCACGCCGGAGCAGATGTTCACGCGCCTGGAGGAAGCCTTCGCGCACGAAGACTTCATTCTGGTGTTCCAGCCCGTCGTCAGCCTCAAGGAGGATGGGCTGGAGCGTTACGAGGTGCGCATCCGCCTGCAGGATAACGGCACGCTGATCTATCCGCCGCGCTTCCTGGAGCTGGCCAACCAGCATGGCCTGGGCGAGCAGATTGACCGCTGGGTGTGCAGCAAGTCGCTGCAGCTGCTCCACGAGCGGCAGAGTCCGGCGCTGAAGCTGACACTGAACCTTACGCACAACTCGGTGATCAGCGAGGAATTCCTGCCCTGGCTGCAGCAGCAGATGCTGGCGCGGCGCATCCAGGCCGGGCAGCTGATTCTGCAACTGAGCGAACTGGATGTGGTCAGCTCCCCTGGCCACGTGGCGCGCTTCTGTACCCAGCTGCGTGCGCTGGACATTCCGCTGTCCATCACCCACTACGGCTGCACCCTGCACCCCGGGCAGTACGCAGCGCTGGACGATGCCGAATTTGTGAAGCTCGACAAGTCCCTGCTCAGCGGCATCGGCCAGGATACAGGCCGGCGCGAGCGCCTGAACATCACCGTGAAGAGTCTGCATGCCCGCGGCCTGCTGGTGATTGCGCCGATGATCGACCAGATCGAGCTGCTGCCCCTGCTCTGGCAGGCCAGCGTCAATTTCGTCCAGGGCAACTGCCTGCAGGAACCCAGCGCCCGCATGGATTTCAATTTCGTGCAGGACGAAGAAATCACCCTGAATTCGTTCCACTGAGATGATGAAAGTGCCCCCAAAGATGCATGCCCCTGAACACGATGCCGATGCCCGCTACCTGGCGTCCCCCGCTTCCCAGATGCGCCTCGGCCACAAGCTGGCGATTGTCACCAGCGTGCTTCTGCTGCTGTCCATGTGCGTGTTCTGGCTGGTCACCAACCAGACCACGGAGAACATCCTGCGGCAGCAGGCCGACAGCCTGGGCAACACCCTGGCGCGGCAGACAGCCATTCTGGTGACAGAGCTGGTGCTGGCCAATGACCTGATCAGCATGAACGTGCTGCTGAACCAGCTGACCCGCGAGGCCGCCATTGCCGAGGTGGCGGTGCTGAGCATCGACGACCAGGTCATCGCCAGCTCGGGCGTGGGACGGCGCGAGGAGACCAGCGGGCCGGCCGACCTGTTCGGCAGCTACCTGGCACCCATTGCGCTGCAGGATTCGCTGGCCGGCTATGTGCGCGTGCAGCTGGATCAGGAGTACATCGAGCAGGGCGTCACCCGCAACTTCCTGTTCATGCTGGCGGCACTGGTGATGCTGATTCTCACCGGCGTCAGCGTGATCCTGGCGCTGACCCAGTATTTCGTGACCTTCCCGCTGCGCATGCTGTCGGCGTCCATCCAGAGCGTGCGCCGCGGCGAGCCCGAGCCCAGTGCCTTCGGCGAGCGCGGCGACGAGCTGGGCGCGGTGATCCGCCAGTACAACCGCCTGCTGCACGAACTCGAGGACGACGAGACACGCACGGCCCTGTTCGGCCCCGAGATCGAGCGCCCGCCGGTGGTGGAATCGCCTGCCGTATACCGGCGCCCGGGCAGCACCTTCGTCAGCATCCTGCATCTGAACATTGCCAATTACCGCTCGGCGCTGCATCAGCACGAGGCCGAGGAAACTGTCGAACTGCTCAATACCTATTACTTCTACATCCACAAGGTGACGCAGCTGTACAACGGCAACATCGAGAAGTGCGCGGGCGACGAGATTCTGATCACCTTCGGCGCTGCTGCCGCCGACGACGAACATTGCTTCCACGCCGTCTGTGCGGCGCTGCTGTTCCTGGACATCACGGCCACGCTGTCACGGGAGCTTGAGGCCGAGTCGCTGCCCACGCTGCAGTTCCGCGCGGGCCTGCATTGCGGCGAATTGCTGACGGGCGTTCTGTCTTCGTTCGAACAGAAGACCTGGACGGTGGCGGGTGAGAATCTGGCACTGACGCGGCAGATCTGTGAAGAAGGTCCGGTGGGCACGCTGCTGATCAGCGAAGCGGCGTATATACTCGCTGATGCGGACAGCCGTCTGATCACCGAGGAATACAACGAGATCGTCGATGAAAGCAGCGGCGATTTCATCAAGACCTGGCTGGTGGACGAGCCGCTGGCGAATTTCAAGGCGCTGCTCGAAGGGCAGGTGGAACATCTGCTGTCCGAAGAGATGGATATCTGATTCAAAGAGTCAGGCGCGGCTGCACACACGTGCAGCGGCACAGGGAGACATGCCATGGATCATCATTTTCCAATCTGTCATCTGTTCTACTACCCGACGCAGGTCGTGCTGGTGGACGATGACGCCAACTTTCTGGATTCGGTCAGCCTGCTGCTCGACCGCTCCATCAATTACCGTCTGTTCCAGTCTGCACGCCAGGCCCTGGAGCATGTGAACAAGTCAGTGTCATTCAGCGACGTGATCCGGCGCAGCTATTCTTCCTACAAGACGGGCCCCTTCGACTCCGACACCCTGACGCACATCGACATCAATGCCCTGCACAAGGAAATCTACAACGCCGATCGCTTCCTGATGCCGAGCGTGGTGGTTATCGACTATTCCATGCCCGAGATGAGCGGTCTGGAATATTGCGTCAGCCTGACCAACCCCTATGTGAAGAAGATCCTGCTGACGGGCCGCGCCAACACCGACCTGGCTGTGCAGGCGTTCAATGAAGGGCTGATCGACCAGTTCATCAGCAAGAAGGATCCGCTGCTGGCGCAGAAGCTGAACCGCTCCATCGCCAGCCTGCAGCACCAGTATTTCAGCCGCACCTTCAAGCTGCTGTCGGACCCGGTCATCGCCAATTCCCAGAGCCGCTTCGTGACCAACCCCGAGTTCATCGAGTTCTTCAATATCCTGCGCACCGAACATGGCATCGTCGAGTATTACCTGATCGACATGCCCTATTCCGGGTTCCTGCTGCTGGACGACAGGGGTCTGGTGTCCCTGCTGCTGATCATGCCGCAGACCGCGCTGCTGGAGCACATCCGTCAGTGTCGCGCGCGCATGGCACCGAAGGAGCTGCTGGACGCGCTGGAAGAAGGCGCCATGATTCCCCTGTTCAACATCAGCAATGAAGGCGAGCATCTCAACGAGAATTTCTTTGCGCAGTGGCGCAAGCACTACGCCCATTCCTTCCGCGTCTCGGATGCTGCGCCCTACTACACGGCACAACTGGGCGAGGCTGCAACCAGAGACTTGATTCCAGAATTGCACACACAGGACATCAAGTCCTATGCCGCCTGCCTCAGAGCGCCGCGCCCCAGCGAGAAGTTCCTGCACTGAGGGGAGTGCAGTCGGGGAACGTCAGCGTGAAGCAGGCATATTCTCCGGCCACGGCGCTGGCCTGAATGTCCGCATCGAAACTGGCCAGTGTGCGCATGCAGAACGCCAGGCCCGCGCCGGTGCCATCTGCCCGCGTGGTGAAGAAGCCATCGAAGATGTGCGGCAGCACGTCGGCAGTGATCCCGAGCCCCGTGTCCCTGAAAATCACGCGGTTGCCATCCGCCCCTGTTTCGATGTGGATGGTGATCGCGCCCTTGCCCGCCGCCTCCAGACTGTAGAGCGCATTCTTCAACAGATTGAAGAACACATAGACCATCATGCTGTGAATGCCCTGGAAGCAGAAATCCGTGTCGAGCACCGCGCTCACCCGGGCCTGTTCATTGCGGCGGAAGGGGTAACTCGCCAGCGCTTCCTCTACACAGGCGCGCATGGAGCACTGCGTGAAACTCTCGCGGTCCAGCTTGTCGTTGTGCAGATTCACCAGCAGCAGGTCGATGACATTGTTGGCCTGATCCACCAGATCCTTGATGCGCGCGCTTGTGCTGGCCAGTGACTCTGCATGTTCGTGACGCAGCGGTGCAAAGCGCTCGGGTTGTTGCGCGCTTGCCAGAGGATAGGCTTCGAGCAGCTCGGGCAGATAGGCTTCCACGCCGCTGATGCTGGCACGCACGCCGGCCAGCGGAGTGCGCATCTCATGGGCGATGTTGGCGCTGAGCGTGGCGAGCGCCTGAATCTTCTCGTCGTGGGCAGCTTCCATGCGCAGGTGCAGGCGCTCCTGCGCCTCGATGCGATCAACGGCAATGCCGATCTGCCGCGCCAGAAACTGCAGCAGGTCCAGCAACTCGTCATCCCGCAGGGTGCCACGCAACAGCAGCATGCCACGCAGGCCCGAGTCACCGATCACGGGAATGGCCGTACTGCCATCGGCGGTGACCGGTGCGCGCGTCATGCGCAGGGTGTCCCACATTGAGCGGTTCCCGGCAAATTCCGGAGACAGCTCGGCACGGCCCGGCATCGTGAGCACCAGACGCGCACTGCTCTGACCCAGCAGCACGAGCAGCCGCTTTTCCACCAGGTCCACCAGTGCATCCAGCTGCGTCTGCTCGTGCAGTGCATTGATCATCTGCGCGAAACCGGCACTGGTGGTTGCGGGGATGCCGCCGCGCAGATTGCGCACGCTCATCTGCACGGCCGCATAAAGTGGCGTGTAGGAAAATGTGAAGGTCGCGATCATGACAACCGCGAAGAGTCCCTGGAACAAGGGGTCGTGAATGCGTGCACCGAGCAACGCGGCCATCGCAAACCACAGGAGCGTGTAGGCAATGGCCATCACACTCAGAACCAGCAGATTTTTTGTTTGCATAAACCTTGGAGATAAGGCGTAATTGCCCGGTCTGGGCGTGCCGGGCTTTAGTGTAACCCAGCCGCCGGTCGAATTCGTAAAAGGAGCTTACGCATGTTGAATGGCCTCAAGACCCTCATTGTCACCCCCCTGCTGCTGTGCTGGAGCCTCGTTTACGGCGTGCTCGGCGGCATGTTCTTCCAGTTGCTGGCGGCAGGCGAGCACCTGCTTGTCCAGAATCGTCAGCAGATCATGACGTGGAAGCGCTATCCACAGCGCAGCAATCGTCAGTACGCCGACATCCTTTTCGAACAGCAGATGCGGCACCGCGAGATCGGCGCACTCCCCTTTGCCTACAACCAGGTCCAGACGCATCCCGTCCAGGCACCGTTCCCGGTGCTCGCCCTTCTGAGCAATACGCTGGTGGCGGCGCTGTGGCTGCCAGTCGCCCTGCTGCAGGGCGCGGTGCAGGGTCCGGCCTTCGTCTATGCCAGTCTTGGTCGTCGTCACCCGCTGAGACAGGCACAGGGCTGACTATGGCGGCGGGCTGCCTCACATGAGCGCCAAACCCCTCATCCTGGTCGTTGAAGACGACCGCCAGCAGTCCGACCTGGTCGTCGAGATCATCAACGAGACCGGCCTCTACCAGGCACTGCCCGCCTACGACGGCGAGCAGGCCTTCGAAGTGCTGCGCGCCCATCAGCGCGGCTTCAATTTCCTCAGCAATCGCATTGCCTGCATCCTGCTGGACTGGCAGATGCCCCGCATGAATGGCGAGGTGTTCATCAAGCAATTGCGCAAGGACGAAGGCGGCAGCCCGTTCAAGCGCCACATCCCCGTGATCATCTTTACCGCCTACAACGACAAGGAACGCCAGCGCCTGGCCATCGACCCCACCCACGGCATGGCCTCTGGCTACATCCTCAAGCCCTTCGAAGACAGCGAGCTGCTGAGCCTGCTGGAGCGCGTGGTCATTCTCAAGGAAGGCGAAGTGCTGCGGGAGATCCTCATAGAACGGGATCAGCGCTGGACACAGGAACGTCGGAAATAACGGGCAGGGCCGGCAGCCGCACGGTGAAGCGGGTGCCATGGCCCACCCGGCTCTCGAACGCGATGGTGCCCTTGTGCTCGGTGATGATGCGATTGCAGATGGTCAGCCCCCAGCCTCTGCCCGCGGTGCTGTTGCCTGCCGACGTTACCTTGCCGCTGAAATAGGGCTCCCAGATCTTCTCCCGCAGCTCTGGCGCGATGCCCGCGCCGGTGTCCTCCACGCTGACCTCTACTTCGTCGCCCGCCGCCCGTGAGCACACGCTCAGCACGCCGCCTGCCGGCATGGCCTCCAGCGCATTCTTCACCAGATTGGAGAACAGCACCTGCAGCTCGCCGGGGATGCCGGCCACGGCGGGCAGGCCCGGCTGCAGATCAAGCACCTGCTGATGGGGGCCGTCGGGCTGCAGGCGCACGCAGCGCTGCAGAATGGGGTTCAGGTCCACCGGCTGGGTGCGGTCCTGGGTGTCGTCGTTCACATCGGTGATCACCAGGGTCTCATCCACGATCTCCATGGCCCGCTCGATCTGTTCGGCGATGACCTGGCGGTATTTCTCGGCGCTCTGCTCGTCGCGGATGCGGCGCGCGGCCATGCCGATGATGCTCAGCGGCGTGCGGATCTCGTGGTGCGCCTGGCGGGTGGCATGGGCAATGGCGCGGGTCTTCTCGCTGCGCACCAGCTGGATCTCGGCCTGATGCAGGCGGCGCTGGTTGTCGAAATAGAGCTTTTCCAGTTTCTCGAACGGCGTCAGCCGGTACAGGATGGCCGAGACATAGCGCACCAGGCGCTGCAGAAACTGCTTGTCCTTGCGGCTGAACGCCTCCTGGTTGCTGCGCTCGCCCAGAATCAGGATGCCCTCCAGTATCTCGGGGGACCTGAATACCACCACCAGCGCGGCCTCGGGCCGGGCATGGCCCAGCGTGGCGAAGCGCCGCTGAATGGCCGGCGAGAAGGTCGCCAGGCTCACCGGTTCTGTCCAGCCCTGGCAGGCTTCGATGAAGTCGTCGGCAATCGCCAGCTCCGCCAGCAGTGTGCTGCCATCGGCCGCCAGCAGCTGATAGCCCCGCAGGCTGTCGTCAGGCAGGCGCGAGGCCACGATGCAGTGCGCCTGCTCCAGCTCGAAGGTGGCGTCGATCTCGACGCTCAGCACGCGGAAGATGTCCTGGCGGTTGCGCTCGGTCTCCAGGCGGGCGCTCAGCCTGTTGAGAATGTCCTCGGCGTCGTACCAGCCCCGCACGAAACGGCGGCGGGCGGTGGTCACCAGAATCAGCTCCAGCCGGGCGGCATACAGGGCCCAGAAGGCGACCAGCAGGCAGATCAGGGCCAGACTCCAGGCGCTGCCGTTGGGAGTGAACTGCCAGGCGAAATAGATCGAACTGACGGCCAGCGTCACCACGATCAGCTTGGATGTGTTGCGCTCCACCACCATGCGGATGTCCAGCAGGTCGTGCTTGGTGAACGCGTAGGCAAAAAACAGAGAGGGAAAAATGGACCCGAGATGCCCCACGACCAGCAGCTCGTAGTTGCCCATCAACACCAGAATTACATGGAAGATCACCGCAAAGACAAGGAACAGGAAGATCCCCGCCAGCATATAGCCCACCCGGGCGCGATGTTCCGGATAACGCACGAAACTGATCAGCATGTTCACCACCGTCGCAATGCCCACGGAGGCCACATAGACGGTGTACAGCAGGTACCCGGGGCCATCTACAAACACCACCAGACCGTCCTGCAACTGGGCGCGGGACACATAGTCGCTGAACAGGATGAGCACGCAGAACACGGCCACTACCAAGGCATTCAGCCCCTGCAGTGCGCGTCGCGGGATGCGCGACGGATCGGGATAACTGACACTGATGGCCAGAAAGCCGTTGGCAAACACCAGCGCCGAGATCAGCTGCAACTGCGACACGGCATTCACGGGAATGAGCGCCTGGAACTCGTGCAACAGCAGGAAGCACAGCACCCAGAACGCAATCGCGACATTGGTGACGAGGTAAAACCCGGACAGCCGTCCACGATTCTGCCGCCAGGTATACAAACCCAGCACCAGCAGCAGGACGGCATTCGGGATGAACACGTAATTCATGTCGGTCATTCCAGCCCCGACGGGGCTCAGTTGCGCACCTCGCCCTTGATCAGGTACTTGTTGATGTTGCGAATCATCGGGTAATGACTCTGCGCCGTGAACGAACCTTCAACCACCGTGCGCACGGAGTCCAGCGAGCCTTTGACGCTGCCGTACATCAGCAGCAGATTGTTGGTGATGAAGAAGTGCACCGGTGACAGCCCGACACCCAGACCCCACTTGAACGCCTTGCTGTACACATTGGTCCACAGGAAGGCGACATCATAGCCCAGCTTCAGAGCCCTCTCAAAAAGCGGAATGGTGAGAAACGGCGTGACCTTCTGACGATGCTCCTTCAGGGCGCCCAGTTCCTTGACGAACAGGATGCGGTCCTTGCCCACCACTTCGTCCAGCCAGTAGTGGGAAATCGCCATGCCATTGTCCTTCTCGGCATCGGTCAGCTCCCACGGCATGTCGCGCTCTTTCACCAGCGCATCCTTGTGCATCAGCAATACCCAGCTGAAGCCGATGATGGCATTGTCCTTGAAGAGCAGCGACAACAGGGGAATGCGGCCGGGCTCGCCACGCAGACTGTCCCTGATCTCACTCTTTGCGGAACTGTGGGTCCACGACTCGCCCCAGCTTTCGTTGAAGACAGTCATGTAGCAGGTGGCCAGCTCGTCCATGGTCTCTTCGCTGATGGCCTGTATTTCTTCGCCGAACCAGGTTCGCAGCTGATAGTCCTGCCCCAGCTTTTCCTTCACGGACTTGTTCAGGGAGAACACGGATTGACGGTCGATGACTTGCGATCTGCGCACGCGCGGGGCAGAAGGAAGCGGGAAATTTTCAGATTGCGGAGCAGCACTTGCAGCGTGTTGTACAGACATGATCGAGGCCTCTATGAGTGACGGAATTGAAAACGCCAGACACAGGAAATTGCGCGCTTTTGACGCGAATGCCCGTTCTGGCGGTGTCAGCTTATAGCGGTGTACAAATAATGTTCAACTGAAGTTCGCTAACAGATCAAGGAAAACTCTGCGTGTCTGTGCGCCGTATCGCGATACTGGTGATTTTTCCTTGCTGTTCTAAAACTGAGAGCGTTCAGAATTCCTACAAGAATTCCTACAAATCGTGAAAAGAATTCAGCGCTTTCTTGCGGCCTGCGCCTGCAGAATTTCCCGCAATTGTGCGGCCGGCACGGGCCGCCCGAGGAAGTATCCCTGGACCAGATCGCAGTTGGCTGCACGCAGGAAATCGAGTTGCTCCTGCGTCTCCACGCCCTCTGCCACGACAGCCAGCTGCAGTTTGGTGGCCATCAGCAGAATGGTCTCGATGAGCGCTTCTTCCGTCTTCGCCTGGCCGATCTTCTCGACAAAGGAGCGATCAATCTTCAGACCATGGACGGGGAAGCGTGACAGATAGTTCAGTCCGGAATAGCCCGTGCCGAAGTCGTCGATGCTGATGCTCACACCGGCGGAACTCAGCTCGTTCAACAATTGCAGCGCCCTTGCTGCATCTTCCACCAGCACACGTTCGGTGATCTCCACGGTGACAGGAACATTGCCCGGCGACTTGATCAGACGGAACCATTCCTGCGCCGATTCGTCGCGCATGTACAGCAGCCGGGTGGAGACATTCACGGACAGATGCAGCGACTCGCCGAACGCGTCGTTCAGGCCGCTCACGAAGTCCCGCGCCGCCTGCAGCACCAGCAGATCGATGGCGATGACCAGCCCGCTCTCTTCAGCCAGTGGTATGAATACATCCGGGGGCACGAAGCTGCCATCGGCCTGCGGCCAGCGCGCCAGTGCCTCACAGCCCACGATGCGGTCTTCCTTGAGCGAATAGATAGGCTGGTAGTGCACAGTCAGCACTTTCTGCTTCAGGGCCTCCACAAGTTGCGTGTAAAGATCGTGACGCCGCTCGGACTTTTTCTGCATCTCATCGGTGTAGAACAGCCAGCCGTTGCGACCCGATTTCTTGACTTCGTACATGGCCTGATCGGCCTTGATGATCAGCGTGTCGCCGTCTGTTGCATCGTCGGGGAAGAAGGAAATGCCGACACTCGCGCCGCAGTACACCTGATGCGTGCGCAGCACATAGGGCAGTGCCACCGTGGCGACGATATTGTCGACGATGCGCCAGACCGAGGACTCGGTGAACACGTCGCGGATCACCACGATGAATTCGTCGCCGCTGTAACGTGCCACGGTGTCCACTTCACG
>CAYWMC010000032.1:0-13084 GCA_964459345.1 uncultured Klebsiella sp.
AGGTTCGCCATCACTTCAAACGCATGTATGAACTCAGGACGACAATCCGGATATCCCGAATAGTCCCTGGCGTTGACTCCAATGAATATCGCGTTTGCTTCTGATACTTCGGCGAGCGCCAGCGCGTAAGAAAGAAATACAGTATTGCGTGCTGGAACGTATGTTACAGGTATCCCAGCCGACTCCTGCTCAGGAACCATCACAGCATGATCAGTCAACGCAGACCCACGCAGTGCGCCGATGCCCAAAGGGATCACGTGATGATTCTTGACTCCAGCTGCAATCGCGATCGACCGCGCCGCTTCCAATTCGCTGGACGAACGCTGGCCATAGTCAAAACTCAGCGCCGAAACCTCGTACCCCTGTGACAGCGCAATCGCCAGACAGGTTGTCGAATCAAGTCCACCGGAAAGCAGGACAACGGCTCTTTTCATTAAATTTCCAATTCAATTTGCATTGCGAATCTGAGCACATGACAATCAATGTCCAGGCTCATCACCCCAGATATGCTTGTGTAGTTGCACCTGCATGCGCACTTTCAATCTGTCCGCCAGAATCCACTCCGCAAGCTGTTTATACGACAAAGTTCCAAAACTGGGAGAAAAAAGCACTTCACCAACCCTATGACGCAGGTCGTACTGATCGCATTTGGCTTTGGCCCAGTCATAGTCTCGTCTGTCGCAAATGACAAACTTCACCTGATCAGTCAACTTCAACAGACCAATGTTGGACTCGAGATTGCGATCACATTCAAGAGAACCAGGGGTCTTCAAATCCATGACTGTCACAACACGTGGATCCACATTGGCGATCGACATGGCGCCACTGGTTTCCAGAGACACTTCTACGCCGGAATCACAAAGCTGCTCAAGCAATATCAGACATTCTGGCTGCGCCAGCGGCTCACCGCCAGTGACGGTGACATATTCTGCGCCGTAAGAAGATACTGCTTCCAGAATTGCAGGGAGAGTCATCACATCTCCCTTATGGAAAGCGTATGCAGTATCGCAATACTGACAGCGCAACGGACAACCCGTCAGCCGGACAAAAACCGTCGGCAAACCAACTGTGCGAGTTTCCCCTTGCAAGGAATGAAAGATTTCGTTGATACGGAGCGTTGGCGATGTATCCATCGAAGTTTTGAGTGTATTCACAGGGGGCTCACAGCAATTATCCGGACAACACGCTTGGCATATCCAGGCATGAAATGTCGGACCTTCAATTCATTGAGCGCAGGTAAATGTCGGCCAGATTTGCAGCTGAGGTATTGGGGAAGCGGGATTGCACCTGACGCAACAACTGCTGAGCGCGCTCCGCATTTCCAAGCTTGTCATACACTGTACCGAGAGAGTACATGGCATCATCGACCTTGCGGCCGTCAGGGTACTGCGTCACGATGGTCTCAAACGCAATACGCGCCTCTTCCATCATGGCGAGATTGACGTAAGCCTGACCTTTCCAATAGTACGCGTTCGTGATGAAGCGTCCGTTCGGATAGAGGCTGAGATACTCGTCAAATTCAGCTACTGCGCTCTGGTACTGCTCGTCCTGCAGCAAAGAGTCCAGCGCCAGCTGATATTGCTGCTGCTCTGTCAGCACAGTGGGCTGAACTGAAGGAGCCGAGACTACAGGCGTATCATTTGACGTTACATTGACCGATGGCGCTTCTGGAGCGATGGGGGATGTGTCAATTGTCGATTGTGGAGCTGCCTGGTTTGGAACAGACACTGGTGCTGCCGCATTGATCGGCGCATTCGGAGTGGTCTGAGTCAATGCAGCGACGGGTGCCTGAACAGCCGTTGAAACTGGCATTGGCGCGATGGCAGCAGTCGCCCCGCTGGAAACGGATGTTAGTCGCGTGTCCAGATCAGTATAGCGATCCAGAGACTCTCGCTTGAGATTATTCAATTCATAACCTTGCTCTTCAACAAGGCCGCGAAGCGTTTCCAACTCGGCCCGCATTTCCCGAAATTGATCGAGCAGCATGACCAGAGCATCATTGGAAGAACTGCCTGGCTGAACTCCCGAAGAAGTCTGACCAGGCAGGTAAGGCTGAGCTTCCACTACTCCCGCCGCGCTCATTACTGAAGTACTGAGCAGAGAGGCCGGTACCGCGATAACAAGCGTTGCGAGAAAGTGTTTCATCAATTGTGCTGCCTTGTAGATTACTTGATTTCTACGCGACGGTTCAGACGGTAAGAGGCTTCAGTCTGGCCTGTGTCAGCAGGACGTTCTTCGCCATAGCTTACAGTTTCGATCTGAGACAGTGACGCACCATTGACTACCAGGTAATCGCGGATGCTGTTCGCACGACGCTCGCCCAGTGCCAGGTTGTACTCACGCGTGCCGCGCTCGTCTGCGTGCCCTTCCAGACGAACTCGACGGCTGGAGTTAGCAGCCAGGTTGCGACCGTGAATTGCCAGTACATCGCGATCAGACGCCATGAACTCGGAAACGTCAAAGTCGAAGTAGAACACTGTTGTTGCCAGTGCGGCTGCTTCCATGCGCTGCTGAGCTTCACGCTCACGTGCAAGGCGCTCTGCTTCTGCACGCTGTGCAGCGGCAGTAGTAGCGTCGATACCAGAAGTATCTGCAGTAGAAGCCATAGCTTCTTCGTCGCCAGTCGAACTACAGGCCGCCAGGCCCATAATTGACAAAGCCAGAATTGTTGTCTTGAAAAATTTCATGCTGTGCGTACCCACTCTGTAAGTCCTCCAATAGGCTGATGCTATCAAAAACACAAGTTTATTTAGTTCAATTTAAGAACGGCGACCAAGATGGTTCCCGAACATCGCCCTGCGCGGATGGTAAACGGAACTTTACACGTCCGTCAATTGAAACGGCATCCAGGATGCCCCTTCCATTGACCTTCGTGGCGAACATGATCATGCTTCCGTTCGGCGCCACGCTGGGAGATTCGTCTAGTGAAGTGTCAGTCAATGTGATCAGCCGCTGAGTTTCGATATTGAAGATCGCTATGCTGTAGCTGTTATCTTCGCGGGTGTCACGTCTGACGTGGACAAGATTCTTGCCATCCGGCAGGAAACGTCCCTTAGCACAATAAAAACAATCGAAGGTCAACCGCTCGGGAAAACCCCCTGTAATTCCTACCTGATAGATCTGAGGCTGACCTGTTCGGTCTGAAGTAAACACAACAGAGCGACTGTCTGCGGACCAGCTTGGTTCCGTTTCTGCCCGTGGATGATCCGTCAATCGCGTCAGCTGATTGGTCATCAGATCCATTACGTAGACATCAGGACTGCCGTCCTTTGACAAAACCATCGCCAACTTTGTGCCATCTGGTGACCACACCGGAGAGCTGTTGATGCCCGGAAAATTGGTAATCTGGCGACGCTGCCCTGTCGCGATTTCCTGAATATAAATTCGTGGCAGATTGGTCTCGAATGACAAATACGCCACCTGAGTGCCATCCGGGGACCAGGTCGGCGACATCAGCGGCTCCTGCGATTCCACCAGCACCTGTGACCTGCGGCCGTCGTAATCAGACTTTTCGATACGATAATAGGTGAGCTCGGGCGAGACGAACTGTGCCGATACGTAAAGAATTTCTGTTGAAAATGCTCCGCGGACGCCAGTTACCTGCTCATAAACGACGTTGCTGATTTCATGCCCGATATCGCGCAGCTGCGACATTGAACCTGTCAGCACTTCGCCGACGAGTTTCTGCTCCCGCGCGACATCGAAGAATTCGTATTGCACCTGAACAAGCTGACTTCCCGGAGAATGGGTAATTTTGCCCACCAGAAGATAGTCTTGCGCCAGAATGCGCCAGTCGCGGAAAAACACCTCAGCAGCTTCATCTGGCGTGCTGAGCATGTTGCCTGGGGGCAATGCCCGGAATTCCCCTACCTGCTGAAGATCTGCCGCCACTATTCCGGCGATATCTTCGCTCAGCGCGCTGGAGCCTTCCCAGGAAAATGGCACCACTGCAATGGGGATGGGGTTGTCGACACCCTGAGTGATCTCGATATTCAGCTCAGCCGCCATCACCCCTTCTGCGAACAGAGAGGCAACAACAACCAGGTTTCGCAATGTCTTGATCAATTCAATAAATCCTGAGGTCTGAATGTTAACAGGAACGTTCTGAAATTTCGGTCAAAAAGCCGCGGGTCCATGCCCTGCAACTCGGTAAATCTATTCACTTTCAAGACCGCTGACTCGGCCGCACGGTCAAATGCAAAGTCGCCACTGGATTGCACAATCTCGACATCGAGAATGTCACCGGTTGGCACCATACGAATCCTCAGTACGACTACCATGCCGTTGCGCGCGCTCGGCGGGCGTGACCAGTATTGCTGAACAAGGTCGTGAATCACAGCAGAATAGGCCATTACCAGTTCGGCCTCAGTTTCTGCCAGCTCACGTGAATCCGCTTGCTGTTGCGCCAGAGCCTGGGCTTGTGCCTGCTCAACCCTCTGCCGCTCTTGTTCAGCGGCGAGTTCCTGCTGCCGACGCTGCTCCGCTTCTCGTTGCTGCTGCTCGCGCTGTTTCTGCTCTTCCGCTACCCGCTGCTGCTCAGCCTGACGCTGTTCAGTCTGACGTCGCTCCTGATCCTGCTGTTGCTGCTGTGCGACGCGCTGCTCTTCTGCCCGCTGCTCAGCCTGCTCGCGCTGCTGCTCGGCCGTCGCTGCTTCCTGTCGCTGCCGCTCCTGTCTTTCTCTTTCAGCGCGCTGTTCACGCTCCTGCTGTGCCTGACGCTGCTGCACCTGTTCGTTGCGTGCCTGCGGATTCTCGTTCACCAGCAGCGCTTTGACCGATGGCGGACGCACGATATCAATTACTTCCGTATCTGCCTGCTGGAAGTACAAGAGCGCCGCAATCACCGACCCATGCAGCAATACTGCCAGCACGACCGATAATGGATAACCGTTGAAAACCGTCACAGTACGAATGAACTATTCCAGTGGTTTCGTAATCAAATTGGGACTTGCCACACCCGCGGCCTGCAATACCGTCATCAGACTGATGAACGAGCTGTAACTGCTCTGCCCATCGCCTTCCACAAAAACCTGAATCTGTGGATTCGCGCCTACTATTCGGCCTACCTGATCGCCTATGACTTCAAGAGCGACTGCCGTCCTTTCTTCTTCCTGCGTACTGCCGAGACTGATGTAGTACTGCTCGTCTGCAGTAATGGAAATCACCAGTGTTTCCGCATTCTCGTCCACTTCAAGAGGTTCTGAGGACGCCTCAGGCAACTCCACAATCAAACCTTGTGTCAGGAGCGGTGCCGTTACCATGAAGACGATCAGCAGCACCAGCATGACGTCAATGTAGGGGACTACATTGATCTCTGCCATGGGCCTGCGACGCTTTCGAACCGTTTCCATTTAACCTCTACTTGCTGGGACTGCTGTA
The DNA here is from genome assembly GCA_964459345.1 of uncultured Klebsiella sp. Lineage (GTDB taxonomy): Bacteria > Pseudomonadota > Gammaproteobacteria > Pseudomonadales > Pseudohongiellaceae > UBA5078. Next base: position 5,380 of record CAYWMC010000032.1, read on the forward strand.
AACCTGTCTGTGCAGAATACTTGCGAACTCGTCGATGAACGTCAGGTAGTTGTTGGTCAGCGACTCGACTCTGGACGAGTACCGGTTGTAGGCGACCACCGCAGGGATCGCTGCGAACAAACCCATCGCCGTGGCAATCAATGCCTCCGCGATACCCGGGGCAACTACCTGCAGACTTGCCTGACTCTGACTGGCAAGGCTGATGAAAGAGTTCATGATTCCTATCACCGTTCCGAATAGTCCGATGTACGGGGAAACTGACCCGACCGTTGCCAGGAACGTCAAATTCTTTTCCAGTTTTTCTTCTTCGCGGGAATATGCAACCCGCATGGCTCTCTGAGCGCCACCCATAACAGCATCGGATTCGATGCCACCCTGCTGACGCAGTCGCATGAATTCCTTGAAGCCCGCGCGGAAGATATTCTCCATGCCACCAACCTGAACACTCTCCTTCTGCTGGGAACTGCCCTCGCGAAAGAGTTGGCTCAAATCCATTCCTGACCAGAAGCGCTTCTCGAACCCCACCATTCCGCGCACTGCTGCGGTCAAAACGAGCCAGCGCTGGATGATCATTACCCACGAAACCACGGAAGCCATCAGGAGGATGAGCATGACCAATTGAACGGGCAGGGTTGCCTCGACGATCAATCCCCACACGTTTATCGATTCGCTCACTGCTAAAACCTCCCGGCTCCAAAAACTGGCGGCATTATAAGGTATGTTTTGTGCTTCTCATACACAATCCGGTGTTTTATAAAGAGTTTTTGTCGATTAATGTGATTCCTGACGCACGTTGGCATTAAACCTTTTCAATCTAACTTCCCATTAGAGTAAATCAGGCGCGGCACTGACGAAATGTGGCACAAAGAAGACGAAGCATATGCAGATCAGAGTGGCGAATCACTCGCCCGACAAGGGAGCCAATGAGCCAGGAACAGGCAATCCGAAGTGCAGATATGCGTGCGGAGTAACCACTCGGCCACGGGTGGTTCGCATCATGAAACCTTGCTGGATCAGATAGGGCTCCAGCACATCCTCAATGGTGTCGCGCTCTTCGCTGATGGCCGCCGCAAGACTGTCCACACCAACAGGCCCGCCCCCGAACTTTTCGATCATCGTGATCAGAAGGCGGCGATCCATGTGATCAAACCCGTTGCTGTCGATACTGAGCATATCCAGTGCCAGGCTCGCGGAGCGCTTGTCCATGACGCCGCCGCATTTCATTTGCGCGTAGTCTCGCACTCTGCGTAGAAGTCTGTTGGCGATGCGTGGAGTGCCTCTGGCGCGACGGGCAATTTCCTCGGCCCCTTCTGCGTCTATTTCGCAACCAAGAATGGATGCCGATCGCCGCACGATACTGCAAAGCTCCAGCGGGGAGTAAAACTCCAGACGCTGGATGATCCCGAAACGATCACGCAGCGGCGACGTCAGCAGACCCGCCCTCGTCGTCGCTCCCACCAAGGTGAACGGCGGCAGATCCAGCTTGATAGACCGCGCGGAAGGCCCTTCACCGATCATGATGTCCAGCTGGTAGTCTTCCATGGCCGGGTAGAGAATTTCTTCGATGGCGGGGCTAAGACGATGAATCTCGTCGATGAAAAGCACATCTCCGGCCTCGAGATTGGTCAACATGGCAGCAAGATCACCTGCTTTCTCCAATACCGGTCCCGATGTGGTCTTGATCGACACTTGCAAGTCGTTGGCAATGATGTTGGCCAGAGTCGTCTTGCCCAGTCCGGGCGGCCCGAAGATCAGCACATGATCCATGGCCTCTTTGCGATCGCGAGCCGCCCCGATGAAAATCTCCATCTGCCTTTTCACATCACTCTGACCAATATAGTCCTGCAGCGACAAGGGACGAATGGCCCTGTCCAGGGACTGGTCGTTAGGACTGATGCCGGGCGATATGAGGCGATCTTCTTCGTTGATCATGACTGCGCCGTATTCCTGAGAGCCTGCCTTATGAGTTCTTCACTGCGGGTGATCGTGCTGTCTGCCTTGAGCACACCTGCAATCATGCGCGTGGCTTCCTGAGGCTTGTAACCAAGCGCAACAAGGGCCGTTTCAGCCTCCTGTGATATCGCGCGATCGCCTGAACCACTGGTCATGGGTGCCTCTGGAAAACTGACCTGCAGCTCACTGCCCCATTCCGAGAGACGATCCTTCATTTCCACAATGAGGCGTTCCGCTGTCTTGCGACCGATACCGGGCATGCGTGTCAGCCCGGCAATGTCATTGACACGAATCGTCCGGACGAATTCATCGACCGCCATTCCCGACAGAATCGCCAACGCCATCTTGGGCCCAACTCCGGAGACCTTGATGAGACTGCGAAACATCTGACGCTCCTGCAGCGTGAAGAAGCCGTAGAGCAAATGAGCGTCTTCGCGCACCACCAGATGAGTGTGCAGACTGACGTCACGCCCCACTGCCGGGAGCTGATAAACGGTACTCATGGGGACATGTACTTCATAGAACACACCGCCGACATCCACGAGAATCTCAGGCGCCAGCCTGTCGGCGAGTATTCCTCTGATTCTGCCAATCACGATGCACCCCTCTTGCCCTGCAGTCTGCTGTTGCGAAAAGACGTGGCGCCAGTGATCCGCTGCAGATTCGCACTGGTGTTGGCATGGCAGATTGCAATGGCGAGCGCGTCGGCGGCGTCTGCCTGAACATTGCCCGTTACACCGAGCAACACCTTGACCATATGCTGAACCTGTTCCTTCTGCGCATTGCCGTTGCCGACCAATGCCTGTTTGACTTTGCGAGGAGAATACTCGGACAGAGCGAGGTTGTGATGCAGACACGCCACCATCGCACTGCCTCGCGCCTGCCCGAGCTTGAGAGCCGACGAAACACTCTTGCCGAGAAACACTTCTTCGATGGCACATTCCTGCGGAGCGTACTGCTGGATGATCTGACAGAGACTGTCAAAGATCAGCTTCAAGCGCTGCGGGTGATCAACATCGGGAAGCCGAATGCTCCCACAGGAAACATATTCGAGTTTGTTGCCGGTGGCGTTGATGATCCCGTAACCGGTCAATCGCGAACCTGGGTCAATTCCCAGAATCAGTGTCATCAGTGTCCGCTCCCGGAAAATTTCAAACCGGCTCACCGGCGCTGTCAGAGCCTGCTCATGACCTCGTCGGATATGCTCGCGTTGCTGTACACATTCTGCACGTCATCCAGATCTTCGAGATGGTCCACCAGTTTCATGAGCTTCTCGGCTGTTTCGAAGTCCAGGGCGGCCTCCGTTGCGGCGATCATGCTCACTTCGGAAGCAGCAGCATGCAATCCGGCGCTGGTCAGCGCGTCCTTGACCACGCCAAAGCGTTCGGGCGATGTCACAACTTCCAGACTGCCGTCATCCATCAGATTGACGTCGTCCGCACCAGCGTCAAGAGCTACTTCGAGAATTCTGTCTTCGTTGGCTCCCGGCGCAAAGCTGATGGTCCCCTTCTTCTGAAACAGATAAGCCACCGAACCACTGGTGCCAAGATTGCCGCCATTCTTGGAAAATCCATGACGGACATCGGCCACAGTACGGTTCTTGTTGTCGGTCAGTGTCTCGACAAGAATCGCGACACCTCCCGGACCGTAACCTTCGTAGATCAGCTCTTCGAGGCTCTCCGTCTCGGCAGTGCCTGCCCCTCGTGCGATGGCCCGGTCGATGGTGTCCCGCGACATATTGGCGCCCAGCGCCTTGTCCACCGCCGCACGCAGCCGAGGGTTGTCCGAGACATGCTCACCACCCAGCCGCGCTGCCACCGTAAGTTCGCGAATCAACTTGGTGAACACTTTGCCGCGGCTGAAGTCCAGCCGTGCCTTCTTGTGTTTGATATTGGACCATTTACTGTGCCCTGCCATCATTCACCCCCAGGCTGCCCGTACCGTCTCAGGCACTCTTTTCGCTGGCTGCCTGCCGTACCTGAATATTCAATTCACGCAACTGCTTGGCAGACACCTGGCCTGGAGCATCGGTCAATGGACACGCGGCTGACTGCGTCTTCGGGAAGGCGATGACTTCACGAATGGAAGAAGCCCCGGTCATCAACATGATCAGGCGATCCAGGCCAAAGGCCAGACCACCGTGGGGCGGAGCGCCGTATGAGAGCGCGTCCAGAAGGAACCCGAATTTCTCCTGCGCCTCTTCGTCACCAATCCCCAGAATCTTGAACACGGACTGCTGCATGGAAGGCTGATTGATTCGAATCGATCCTCCGCCAAGCTCGGTGCCATTGAGCACCATGTCATAGGCTCGCGACAGTGCTTTCAGCGGATCTGCCTGCACATCTTCAACACTGCAGGAAGGCGCCGTAAAGGGATGGTGCAGCGCTGTCAGACTGCCATCGCTGGCCTCTTCAAACATGGGGAAATCCACAACCCACAACGGGGCCCAGTCGCCTTTCACCATTCCCATGTCGGCCCCGACTTTCAGGCGCAATGCTCCGATGGATTCATTGACGATTTTCGCCTTGTCGGCCCCGAAGAACACCAGATCGCCGTTCTGTACACCGAGGCGCGCAAGCACGTCGTGCACGACCTGTTCAGGCATGAACTTGAGAATGGGCGACTGCAGACCTTCAATGCCTGCAGCCAGGTCATTGATCTTGATCCACGCCAGCCCTTTGGCGCCGTAAATGGACACAAATTTCGTATAGTCGTCGATTTCCTTGCGGCTAAGTCGACCACCATCCGGCACTCGCAGAGCGACAACGCGGGACGCCGGATCGTTGGCAGGACCATTGAACACCTTGAAATCCACGCTCTTCATCAGATCAGCGATATCCACCAGCTCCATCGCAATGCGCAGATCCGGCTTGTCAGATCCAAAGCGGCGCATTGCTTCGCCGAAAGTCATGCGGGGGAACTGCCCGAATTCGACATTCAAGTGCTTCTTGAAAACCTGACGAATCATCTCCTCGGTGATGTTCATGATCTGCTCTTCATTCATGAATGAAGTTTCAATATCAATCTGCGTGAACTCTGGCTGACGGTCAGCGCGCAGGTCTTCATCGCGGAAACACTTGGCAATCTGATAATAGCGATCCATGCCTGCCACCATCAGAATCTGCTTGAACAGCTGCGGAGACTGCGGCAGTGCGAAGAACTGACCATGATGTGTGCGGCTGGGCACCAGATAGTCACGGGCCCCTTCTGGCGTGGCGCGCGTCAGAATCGGAGTCTCGATGTCCAGGAAACCGTTTTCATCAAGATAGTTGCGAATGGTATTGCTGACCTTGGAACGAAAGCGCAGGCGGTCCGCCATCTCGGGGCGACGCAGATCGATGTAGCGATGACGCAGACGGATGTCTTCTCCCACTTCGGCATGCTCATCCAGCATGAACGGCGGCGTTCGGGACGCGTTGAGAATCTCCAGCTGCTTGCCCAGAATCTCGATGCGGCCGGTGCCCATCACAGCATTGCTGGTGCCTTCGGGGCGCAGACGGACGATGCCGGTGATCTTCAGCACATATTCGCTGCGAACGGTTTCCGCCAGAGCGAAACTCTCTCTGGCATCCGGATCGAAAACGACCTGAGCAATGCCTTCGCGATCGCGCAGGTCTACGAAGATCACGCCGCCATGGTCACGACGACGGTGGGCCCAGCCGCACAGAACCACTTCCTGTCCGACGTGCTGTTCGTTCAATAGTCCGCAATAATGACTGCGCATAACTTGTTCCTGTGTTTGATCTGTAAATTGCATCGTTCCGGTCTTGCTGCCCACTCATCCTGATCTGATCAGGAACCTGTGGCTGCCGGTGCCGCGCCGCCCGACCCGGAGCTGGTGTCCTGGGTGCCGTGCTTGCGCTTTCCTGTCTTGAAATCTGTTTCATACCAGCCGCCTCCCTTGAGACGAAAACTGCTGGCGGAGACTTGTTTCGTCAAGCCGTCCTTGTTGCATGCGGGACACAATGTCAGAGGGGCATCGCTGATTTTCTGCAGCGCCTCAAGTTGATTGCCACACTGACTGCACCGATATTCGTATATAGGCATAAGCGACAATTTCCTCCATTCAGTTCATCGAGTCCGGCGCGACCCATTGCGTTTGCCCGCAGGGTCGCGCGAAAACGGCGCAGTATACCTTACCTTGGAATCATCTGGCATCCCCGAACGAGCACGGCAAACACTATAATTCCGCGTTCTTTTCAAAGACTTCAAAGGATGCATATGTTGTCATCGCAAGCACTCGTCAGGGCGGATTAGTGCTTGCGGCTCCGAGGCAAAAACTATATAAATAAGGCCCCACTGAGGCGTGAATGGAATGCAAAACGCCAACATTCAAAGTGCAGGAAAACATCCTGGGGTTCTCCCTCTTGCCGGGGAGCAACACAAGAATCAACCTTCATCATTACTATAAGAGAACGGGCATGGCTGTAGAAAAAACTGTATCCGCTAAACCCAAGAGACCAACATCGACTGCGGCCAAGACTGCAGCCATCCAGGAAAAATACACCAAGACAGCAATTCTCAACGAGATCTCCGAGAATACCGAGCTGACGAGAAAGCAGGTGTCCGCAGTACTTGATGAACTGACCAGCATCATAGAAAGACATCTGAAGAAGCGTGGCGTAGGCGAGTTCACCCTGCCAGGCCTGCTGAAGATCAAGTCCGTGAAACGACCTGCTCGACCCGCACGCAAGAATGTCCCGAATCCGTTCAAACCAGGCGAGTTCATGGACATTGCGAAAAAGCCGGCAACAACCCGCGTAAAGATTCTGCCTTTGAAGAAACTGAAGGATTTCGCAGAGTAATTCGCTCTCGCACAAGCCTTACGCTTTTGTGATGGCGAGTGCGAACGCCACAGCCGACGACGCAGAAAGGCAGCCTCAGGGCTGCTTTTCGCATTTTACGACCCCTATAGCAGCCCACTCACGAGTTCCAGGAATCATGCGCGCCAGCCAGTATCTCATCGCTACTCTAAAGGAAACTCCGGCCGATGCCGAAGTTGTCAGCCACCAGCTCATGGTCCGTGCAGGCCTGATCCGCAAACTGGCCACTGGCATGTACACCTGGCTGCCGGCCGGACTTCGCGTTCTGCAGAAAGTCACCGCAATCATCCGCGAGGAGATGAATCGTGCCGGTGCCATGGAAGTGTCCATGCCAGTGGTGCAGTCGGCCGATCTGTGGATAGAGTCCGGGCGCTGGGACAAGATGGGCCCAGAGCTGCTGCGCTTTGTGGACCGCCATGACCGTGATTTCTGTCTTGGCCCGACACATGAAGAGGTCATCACTGATCTCATACGCAATGAATTCAACAGCTACCGGCAGCTGCCTGCCAACTTCTACCAGATTCAGACCAAATTCCGAGATGAGCGCCGCCCCCGCTTCGGTGTCATGCGCGCGCGCGAATTTCTCATGAAAGATGCCTATTCGTTTCACAGCAGCGAAGCGTCGCTGCAGGAAACCTATGATCTTATGCACCGCACCTACTGCCGCATCTTCGAGCGCCTGGGGCTGGAATACCGTCCTGTGCTGGCCGACTCGGGCAATATCGGCGGCAGCATGTCCCACGAGTTCCATGTGCTGGCGGATTCCGGCGAAGACGAAATTGTCTTCAGCTCGGCAAGCCCGTATGCCGCCAACATCGAGATGGCAAGCGGCCAGTTGCCGGACGCAGGCTATGCCATTGGCGAGATACCGGCAGGAAGCTCCCAGGTCATTGCAACTCCTTCGGCCCATTCCATTGAAGAAGTCTCTG
>CAYWMC010000033.1:0-13073 GCA_964459345.1 uncultured Klebsiella sp.
CCGCAAGTTCGAAGTCGAACTGCAGAACTGGCTGGTGGAAATCCGCGAACAGGCTTACGTCAAGATCAGCCCTCCGTGAGTGGCGAGACCCCCGTGATCGAACGCATCGCCATAACCGCCGGCGAACCCGCCGGCATTGGTCCCGACCTGTGCATCCAGCTGGCGCAGAACGCGGACCACGGCATTGAACGGGTTGTCATCGCCGACCCGCAGCTCCTCGTGGAGCGCGCCGCCCTGCTGGGCCTGCCGCTGCAGATTCTGCCCTTCAACCCCGCCCTTCCCGCCACTGCCTCGGCGGCCGGCACACTGCGCGTGCTGCCGGTGCCCCTGCGCGCGCCAGTGCAGGCCGGCACGCTGAACCCCGCGAACGCTGCCTATGTGCTCGACACGCTGCGGGTCGCCGTGCGGGCCTGCCAGCAGGGCGATGTCGCCGCGATGGTGACAGCGCCCGTGCACAAGGGCGTGATCAATGACGCCGGCATCCCGTTTACCGGACACACCGAATTTCTGGCGCAAGAATGTCAGGTGGACCTTACAGTGATGATGCTGGCCACCGAAGGTCTGCGCGTGGCGCTGGCCACCACGCACCTGCCCCTGTCGCAGGTGGCTGCTGCCATCACCGCGCCGCTGCTGCGCAGCATCATCCGCATTCTCGATGGCGACCTGCGGGCCCGTTTCGGCATTGCGCGCCCCACCATTCTGGTCTGCGGTCTGAATCCCCATGCGGGCGAAGGCGGCCATCTGGGCACCGAAGAACGGGACATCATCGAACCGGTCCTGGAAGAGCTGCGCGCCGAAGGCATTCACCTGCTGGGGCCGTTGCCAGCGGACACGCTGTTTACAGCCAAATACCTGGCCCACGCGGACGCGGTGCTGTCGATGTATCACGATCAGGGGCTGCCCGTGCTCAAGTACAAAGGCTTCGGCCAGGCCAGCAACATTACTCTGGGCCTGCCGATCATCCGCACCTCCGTCGATCACGGCACGGCACTGGACCTGGCAGGCACGGGCAAGGCGCAGGTGGGGTCGCTGGTGGAGGCGATTGCCGTGGCGCGTCTCATGGCGGGGTTCGCGGGCAAGCCCGCTCCCACAGCGCCCGCTCCCACAGGGCCCGCTCCCACACGGTCACAGCCCGCGAGGAGTTCTTCATGAGCAAGGAGCAGCGGCCAGCACGCCCCCGCGGTCCAGACCTGCAGAAGGACGGCTTTCACCATCAGGCCCGCAAGCGCTTCGGGCAGAATTTCCTGCACGACCAGAACATCATCGCCCGCATCGTTCGCGCCATCGCCCCGCAGGCCACCGACCACATGGTGGAGATCGGCCCGGGTCAGGGCGCTCTGACACGCCACCTGCTCAAAGACTGCGGACGCCTGGACGCCGTGGAGCTGGATCGCGATCTGGCGGCCTATCTGCAGGACACCCTCGGGGCCGACTCGCGCTTCGCGCTGCATCAGGGCGATGTGCTCAAGTTCGACTTCAGCAGCCTGCTGCCCGAGCGCGACGAGTCTGCCCGGCATTCCCTGCGGGTGGTCGGCAATCTGCCCTACAACATCTCCACGCCGTGCATGTTCCACCTGCTGCAATTCCAGGAATGGATTGCCGACATGACGTTCATGCTGCAGCTGGAAGTGGTGCAGCGCCTGGCGGCAGTGCCTGGCGACGAGCACTATGGGCGTCTGGGCCTGATGATGCAGTACTACTGCACGGTGGAGCACCTGTTCGATGTACCGGGCACTGCTTTTATCCCGCAACCCAAGGTATGCTCTGCCATCGTCAGACTGGTGCCCCACCGCCATCCTCCCGTGCAGGTCGAAGATGTGCAGTGCCTGCAGGAAGTCGTGCGCGTGGCCTTCACGCAGCGGCGCAAGACCTTGAAGAACAGCCTGCGCACCCTGATATCTGAGGCGCAGCTGAATACGCTGCCGATCGACATCGGCCTGCGACCTGAGAACCTGAGCCTGGCGGATTACGCAATGATCAGCGACTGCATCAGTCGCAGCAGGACCACGGCACACGCGGCGGCCCCATCGGCAGTACTACAGGAGGAGTCCCATGTTCAAGAATGAGCTTCACCCCAAGGGCATCGACATTTCCGTTACCACGCAGTATCTGCAGGAACAGTCCGATCCCGAGAACAATCGTTATGTCTTCGCCTATACCATCGGCATCGAGAACAAGCGCGAGCAGCCGGTAAAACTGCTGTCGCGGCACTGGATCATCACCGACGACAACGACAAGGTGGAAGAAGTGCGTGGCTCTGGCGTGCTGGGCCAGCAGCCCATGATTGCGCCGGGCCAGGTGTTCCATTACACCAGCGGTGCGGTGCTGACCACTGGCTTTGGCACCATGCAGGGCAGCTACGAGATGCTCAGTGCCGACGGCGAAACCTTTGCCGCGCCGATCCCGGCGTTTCTTCTGTCCAGACCATTGACGGTGCACTAGACACCGGAACAGCAGGGCTTTATGTCAACGTATGTCATTGGCGACATTCAGGGTTGTTACAAGCCCTTGCGCAGGCTGCTCGCGACAGTGGACTTCCATCCGCTGCGCGATCGCCTCTGGTGTGTCGGGGACCTGATCAACCGCGGCCCCAAGTCGCTGGACACCCTGCGTTATCTGCGCGACCTGGGCAAGTCGGTCACGGTGGTTCTTGGCAATCATGATCTGCACTTCCTGGCGATCTATTACGGCAGCGGTCTGAACCGCGGCAAGGACACGCTGCAGGAGCTGCTGGATGCCCCCGACTGTGCCGAACTCAGCGACTGGCTGCGCCACCAGCCCCTGGCCCATTTCGACTGCGTCGAGCACCGCGAAGGACATCAGAATTACCTGATGATCCACGCCGGCGTGGCGCCCAAGTGGACGCTGGAGAAAACCCTGGAGCTGGCGGCCGAAGTGGAGCTGACACTGCAGGGGCCCAATTTTCGCGAGTTCCTGGATCAGATGTACGGCGACACGCCCAAGCGCTGGAAGGAAAAACTCGTGGGCTACGAACGCCTGCGCTGCATCACCAACTACCTGACCCGCATGCGTTTCTGTGACGAGCGCGGCAATCTTGATCTGCAGGTCAAGGAAGGCCTCACCGCTGCCCCGGAGGGCTTTCGTCCCTGGTTCGAATTTGAACGCCTGACGCCAGAGACCACCATCCTGTTCGGCCACTGGGCCGCGCTGGAAGGACACACCAATCGCGCTCACGTCTACGCCATGGATACCGGCTGTGTCTGGGGCCGCGAGCTGAGCATGATGCGTCTGGAAGACCACCAGCTGTTCAGCATCTGACGCGGGCGTTACACTGGCTGCGTCGTTCCCATCGAGTCACACCCCCATGAAGATCCATCTTGTCGGCGGCGCTGTCCGCGATGCGCTGCTGGGACTGTCCAAGTCCGACCGCGACTGGGTCGTGACCGGTGCCACGCCTGCCCAGATGCAGGCCCTGGGGTATCGCCCGGTCGGCAAGGATTTTCCCGTCTTCCTGCATCCGCAGAGCAAGGAGGAATACGCCCTCGCCCGCACCGAGCGCAAGAGCGGTCATGGCTACAAGGGCTTCGTGTTCAACGCCGATCCGGGCGTGACTCTGGAAGAAGACCTGCAGCGCCGCGACCTCACCATCAATGCCATCGCCCGCACGGAAGACGGGCAGATCATCGACCCCTGGGGTGGCGTGCGCGATCTTGAAGAGCGCGTGCTGCGCCATGTGTCCCCCGCCTTCGCCGAAGACCCGCTGCGGGTGCTGCGCGTGGCCCGCTTCGCTGCCCGCTTTGCGCCGCTGGGCTTTCGTGTGGCACCGGAAACCTTGACGCTGATGCGGCAGCTGAGCAGCAGTGGCGAACTGCAGCATCTGGTGGCCGAGCGCGTCTGGCAGGAAATGGAGAAAGCTCTGGGTGAGCCGGCGCCTGCCGAATTCTTTCGAGTGCTGCGCGAATGCGGGGCGCTGCAGGTGATACTGCCCGAAGTCGATGCCCTGTTCGGAGTGCCGCAACCGGCACTGCATCATCCCGAGATCGACACCGGCGTGCATGTGCTGATGTGCCTGGAACAGGCCGCGCGCCTGAGCGACGACCCCGTGGTGCGCTTCGCCACCCTGGTCCACGACCTTGGCAAGGGCACCACACCGCCCGCGTACTGGCCCAGTCACCATGGTCACGAGGAACGCGGAGTCGCGCTGATCGCGGCCCTGAGTGAACGCCTGCGGGTGCCCACCCGCTTCGCCGCCATGGGCAGGCTGGTCAGCCAGTACCACACCCACTGTCACCGGGCGGAACAGCTGCGGGCAGACACACTGCTGACGCTGCTGGAGGCACTCGATGCGTTCCGCAGGCCCCTGCAACTTGGTCAGTTTCTGCTGGCCTGCGAGGCCGATGCCCGCGGCCGCACAGGTTTCGAAGAGCGCCCCTATCCCCAGGCTGACCGGGTGCATGCCGCCTTCGCGGCCGCCAGGGCCGTCGACATTCCGGCACTGTTGCAAGGTGCCGATGGCGCGCCGGTCAGCGACCCGGCACTTATCAAACGCCGCATCGCCAGTGCGCGCACAAACGCCATCGCCGCCGCAGGAGACAACAATGCTTGAAGCAGTATGGGTAGGGTTCGCGTTCACCATGGGCCTCCTGGTACGCCTGGTCGGACTCCCGCCACTGGTCGGGTACCTCGCGGCAGGCTTCGTGATCGCCACAGTCTCAGGTGAGCTGGGCATGCCGGCCGCCAGTGGCGAGATCCTGCAGCATGTCTCCCATCTCGGCGTTCTGCTGCTGCTGTTCACGGTGGGGCTCAAGCTGAATGTCCGCAACATGGCCAAGTCGGAAGTCGTCGGGGGCAGCGTGCTGCACTTCGTCCTGTCCATTGTGCTGTACACCCCCGCCTTTGCGCTGTTGCTCGACATCCCGTTCTACAACGCGGTGCTGCTGGCCATCGCCCTGTCCTTCTCCAGCACGGTGCTGGCGGCCAAGGTGCTGGAAAACAAGCGCGAGCTGCGGGCCTTCCACGGGCGTGTGGCCATCGGCATCCTGGTCATGCAGGACGTCTTCGCCCTGGCGGTGATGAGTCTGGCCAGCGGCAACACGCCTTCGCCCTGGGCATTGCTGGTGTTCGCGCTGCCGCTGCTGCGCCCGCTGCTTTACCGCTTGCTGGATGCCAGCGGACACGAAGACCTGCTGGTGCTGTTTGGCCTGATGCTGGCACTGGTGGTGGGGGGCTTCGGCTTCGAGCAGGTGGGCCTGAGCTCCGAGCTGGGCGCGCTGATTTTCGGCGCCATGCTCGCCAAGCACCCCCGCTCCGGCGAGTTGTCCAAGTCGCTGTGGAGCATCAAGGAGTTCTTTCTGGTGGGCTTCTTCCTGCAGATCGGCATCGGCGGACTGCCGGGCGTCGATGCCTGGATCTTCGCCCTGATCATGACGGCCCTGTTGCCGCTCAAGGCCATTCTCTTCTTCCTGCTTCTGGTGTTCTTCAAGCTGCGCGCCCGCAGCGCGTTTCTGACCGGGCTGAGCCTGACCAATTACAGCGAGTTCGGCCTGATCGTAGCCAGTGTCGCGCTGCAGGACTGGATCGTGCCGCTGGCCCTGACGGTCGCGTTGTCCTTCGTGGTATCGGCGCCCCTCAATCGCCTGGCACACCCGCTCTACGAACGCCTGGCACGCCGGCTGATTCCCATGGAGCGAGACCTGCGCCACCCCGACGAACAGCCGGTATCCCTGGGCGACGCCGACGTCCTGATCATGGGCATGGGCCGCACCGGCTCGGCGGCCTACGAATACCTCAATGACAAATGCAGACTGGTGGCCCTGGATTCGGACCCGGCGCGGGTGCTGCAGCACCAGGGGCTGGGCCACAACATCTTCTTTGCCGATGCCGAAGACCAGATGTTCTGGGAAAACCTGGACTTCGGCAGCGTGCGCGCCGTGATCCTCAGCCTGAACGAAGCCGAGGCCAAACGCATCGCCACGCAGAAGCTGCGCAAGGCGGGCTTTGCCGGCGTCATCGTGTCCCACAGCATGCATGAGGACGAGGCGCGGGAGATCATCGCGGCCGGGGCAGATCAGACCTATCTGACCATGTCGGAAGCCGGGGTCGGTCTGGCCGAACACGTGCGCCAGCGCATCATGCCCGCCGGGACCATCGTCTGATGAGCGCCCTGCTGGATTTTGTGGCCGCTCACCCACGCCTGCTGGTGCTGACCGGTGCGGGGCTCAGCCAGCCTTCGGGCATCCCCGTCTATCGCGACAGTGCAGGCACCTGGCTGCGCACCCCACCCATTCAGCATGCCGACTTCGTCAACAAACCCGCCGCCCGACAGCGTTACTGGGCCCGCAGTCTGGTGGGCTGGCCGCGCATGGCGCAGGCGTCTCCCAACGCGGGGCATGTGGCACTGGCGCAGATGGAACAGGCAGGGCATCTGGCACAGCTGATCACGCAGAACGTGGACGGCCTGCATCAGCGCGCCGGGCACCGCCGCGTGATCGACCTGCATGGCAATCTCGCGCACGTGCACTGTCTGCAGTGTGCGCTGGTGCTGCCACGTGCGCAGATGCAGGAGTGGCTGCGCCAGTCGAACCCGGCGCTGCACAGCCCGCTGGCGCAGATGCGCCCGGACGGCGACGCCGATCTGCCCGATGCGTTGCTGCAGGATGTGCGCGTGCCTGGCTGCCCCGCCTGTGGCGGCATTCTCAAGCCGGAAGTGGTCTTCTTCGGCGGCACGATTGCCAGGGAACGTGTGGAGCAAGTCAGCAGGGCTGTGCAGGAGTGCACCGCAGTGCTGGTGGTGGGGAGTTCTCTGACAGTGTTCTCCGGGTTCCGCATCTGCCGGGACGCCCATGCCCAGGGCAAGCCGGTGGCAGCGCTCAATCAGGGTGTGACGCGGGCCGACGCCCTGTTGAGTCTGAAGGTGGAAGAAGACTGCGCACAGGCGCTGGCGCAGCTGGCCTCAATGCTCGGCCTGCGCGTCTGAGACGCGTCGCCCCCGCCACACAAAGTCTATGGGCCACAGCGCCTGCCTGCCCTTGTCATAGTCGCGCCACAGCTGCGCAAAGGTCTGCTGATTGAGCGGATGCCTGTGCTCTGGCAGCAGCAGGGCCAGCGGCCACAGGACATAGGCGTTGTGCAGAATCTCGGCCCGCGGCAACTGGATGCCCGCGTGTTCCCCAAGCAGATCGCCATAGCACAGGATGTCGATGTCGAGAGTGCGGCCACTGTAGCGGGGCGCGTCGGGCAGACGTCCGTGGGCCTCTTCCAGCGCCTTGAGGCCGGCAGCCAGTTCGCGCAGCGGCAACGCCGTGTCGAAACACACCACCAGATTGAGGAAATTGGGGCCGACGAAGCCGACGGGCTCACTCTCGAACACCGGGGACAATTGCAGCGTGCCGAAACGCTGCTCCAGGTCATCCAGGGCCAGACTCAACACTCGCTGCGGATCGCTGTTGCTGCCCAGACTCAGGCTGACGAGGGGCACTGGTCACCACACTCCGGAGACGAGCGCACTGGCCATGTCCGGCTTCACGCCGCGCTCGATCACCAGCCCCACATCCTGCGCCTCGGGCACGGCATCGGGTTTGCTCAGCCGCAGACGCAGCCAGGGCACCGCGAACTCGCTCATCAGCAGCTGGGCAATCTGTTCCGCGAGGGTTTCAAGCAGCTGGCACTGGCTGGCCTTGACGAAGACGATCAGGCGCTTGCTGACGGCGTCGTAGTCCAGCGCCCGGGTGATGTCCTCGGTCTGCGCTGCGGGGCGGATGTCAGTGCCCATCTCCAGGTCCAGCACTACCGGCTGCGGCCGCGTGCGTTCCCAGTCGTGGATGCCGATGATGGTGTAGATGCGCAGGCCCTGAATGTAGACGATGTCCATCAGCACGCCACTCCATGACCCAGGGGGGACAGGCTTTCCAGTGGCCAGCGCGGGCGCACATCCAGCGCCAGACCATCGGCCTCGCCCGCCAGCAGACGCTGGCAGCCGGCAAAGGCAATCATCGCGCCGTTGTCGGTGCAGAAGCGGGGCTTGGCATAGAACAGGCGGCTGCGCTCCTTCTCCACCATCCCCTGCAGGCCTTCGCGCAGGCGCAGATTGGCGCTGACTCCCCCTGCGATGATCAGCGACTTGAGTCCTGTGTCCTGCAGCGCCCGCCGGCACTTGATCACGAAGGTCTGCACCACGGCGTCCTCGAAGGCACGGGCGATATCGGCGCGGGTCTGTTCGTCAATGTCCTGCTGGCCGCTGGCGGCAAGCTGGCGCGCACGCTCTTCCTCCAGCGTGTTGCGCACGGCTGTCTTGAGGCCGCTGAAACTGAACTCCAGCCCCGGGCGATTGGTCATGGGGCGCGGAAATTCGAAACGGCCGGGCGTTCCTTTTTCAGCCAGGGCCGCCACGCGCGGACCACCCGGATAGGCCAGGCCCAGCATCTTGCCTACCTTGTCGAAGGCTTCGCCGGCAGCGTCATCGAGGGACTCGCCAAGCAGCTTGTAGCGTCCGATGCCGTCCACCCGCACCAGCTGGGTGTGACCGCCAGAGACAAGCAGCGCCACAAACGGGAATTGCGGCGGCGTGTCTTCCAGCATCGGTGCCAGCAGATGCCCTTCCATGTGATGCACGCCGATGGTCGGCACCTCGAGTGCCATGCCCAGCGCACGCCCCAGACTGGCGCCCACGAGCAGCGCACCGATGAGTCCGGGGCCAGAGGTATAGGCGATGCCGTCGATGTCGGCGAGCGTTGCCCCGGCCTTGTCCAGCACCTCCTGGATCAGGGGCAGAGTCTTGCGGATGTGGTCACGGGAGGCCAGTTCGGGAATCACCCCGCCGAAACGCTCGTGCAGCTTGACCTGACTGTAGAGACTGTCGGCCAGCAGACCACGCTCGCTGTCATACAGCGCTATGCCTGTCTCGTCGCAGGATGTCTCGATACCCAATACACGCATCTTGTTGAAACCTTTATGAAAATCATTGGCCGCTGGACACAGTGGCAGGGGCGGCTGCGGGCGGCCATCATATGTCAGTCCAGCAGTGATTGGCCAGACGACTCGCCATGCCGAGAAACCCGCGCGGGCACTATCTTCCGTTGCCTTGGATGAATTCTTTGCATTTGGCATTTTGCCGCATTACCATGTGCCCCCTTTGAATTAACCTTGCATCGATATTTCCGGGAAGGTGTGCATTTTATGCCGATGGTAAAACTGAAAGAAAACGAGCCGTTTGACGTAGCTCTGAGAAGATTCAAGCGTTCCTGCGAGAAAGCCGGCGTACTCGCCGAAGTCCGTCGCAAAGAGTTCTATGAGAAGCCCACAGCAGCCCGCAAGCGCAAAGCAGCGGCGGCGGTGAAGCGTCACCTCAAGAAACTGCAGCGCGAAAACAAGAAGACCAAACGCTTCTACTGACAAGCAGCCACCATGGCAGACAGCGCGCTCAAGCAGAGAATCACCGAGGCAATGAAAGATGCCATGCGGGCCAAAGACAAGGTCCGCCTGGGCACCGTTCGCCTTGCGTTGTCCGAAATCAAGAAGATCGAAGTCGACGAACGCATCGAGCCTGATGATGTGCGCGTCACCGCTGTGCTCGACAAGATGATCAAGCAGCGTCGCGAATCCGTGAAGCAGTATGAAGCGGGCGCACGCCAGGATCTGGCGGACATCGAAACCGCTGAAATCGCCGTTCTCCAGGAATTCATGCCGCAGGCACTGTCTGCCGAAGAACTTGCTGCCATCATCAGCAAGGCCATGAGCGACAGTGGCGCTGCCAGTGTCCAGGACATGGGCAAGGTCATGAACGTCGTACGTCCCCTGGTCATCGGTCGCGCCGACATGGCAGCCGTGAGCCAACTGATCAAACAGCAGCTTTCCGAACGCTGAAACTGCTGGCACACTGCGCCATCCCCAAGCCTGTTGTACTCTCTGGACCCCTGACTCATGGCCGGTCTGATTCCGCAAGCATTCATTGATGATCTGCTGAGTCGTGTCGACATCGTCGACGTGATCGACAAGCGCATCAAGCTGCGCAAGACCGGCAAGAACTACTCCGCGCTGTGCCCCTTCCACACCGAAAAATCCCCGTCCTTCAGCGTCGAGCCTGACAAGCAGTTCTACTATTGCTTCGGCTGTGGCGCCGGCGGCAATGCGCTGGGTTTCGTGATGGACTACGAGCGCATGGACTTCCCCCAGGCCGTGGAGGCACTGGCCGGCGACTATGGCCTGGAAGTGCCCCACGAAGAGGGCCGCAAGGACGACAAGCGCCAGAGCGAGAACAAGGCGTTGCTGGCCGTGCTGCACGACGCCAATGTGTTCTATCAGCAGCAGTTGCGCGTGCATCCGCAGAAGGCGCGGGCCGTGAGCTATCTCAAGGGCCGCGGGCTGACGGGCGAGATCGCGAAAGTCTTCGGCATCGGCTTCGCGCCACCGGGGTGGGACAATCTGTTGCGCGCGCTGGGCACTACCGCTCAGACCATCGAGCACATGATCACCTCGGGGCTGGTGATCAAGCGTGAACAGGACGCGGAAAAAGACGGTCAGTACGACCGCTTCCGCGACCGCATCATGTTCCCGATCCGCGACACCCGCGGGCGCGTGATCGGCTTCGGCGGCCGGGTGCTGACCGACGAGAAGCCCAAGTATCTGAACTCGCCGGAGACCCCCGTCTACCACAAGGCCAACGAACTCTACGGACTTTACGAGGCGCGCAGAACCAATCCCAAGCTGACGCGTTTCATGATCGTGGAAGGCTACATGGACGTCGTGGCCCTGGCGCAGCACGGCATCGACTATGCCGTGGCCACTCTGGGTACGGCCACCAACGTGACCCATCTCAACCGCTTGTTCCGCCTGGTTTCGGAAGTGATCTACTGCTTTGATGGCGACTCCGCTGGTCGTACCGCCGCATGGCGGGGCATGCAGGCCACCCTGCCGGTGCTGGAAGACGGCAGGCAGGTGCGCTTCCTGTTCCTGCCCGAAGGCGAGGACCCCGACACGCTGGTGCGCAAGATCGGCAAGGACCGCTTTACCGGCATGATCGACGCGGCCACGCCGCTGGCGGACTTCTTCTTCGATCACTTGTCGGAAGGGCTGGATGTGCAGAGCATCGAAGGCAGGGCGCGCCTGAGCAGCCTGGCCGCGCCACTGCTGCGGCAGATGCCCAACGGCCTGTACCGGCAGCTGATGATCGACAGGCTGGCCAGTATGGCTGGGGTGGAGAGCCGTTCCATGGAGGCACTGGTCAGCAAGTCTGCGCCGCCACCGGCACCGCCTGCGGAAACGATGCCCGATGATTATCCCGTGCCACCGGACCAGGATTACGCGCCGCGCCGCGCCAATGTGCCGGCTCCGGCCGCACCGAAAGCCGCACGCGAGAAGCAGGTGCCACGCAGCCCCGGGCTCAAGGCCATCGAGCTGCTGCTGTACAAGCCGGCCGTGGCAAGTGCGCTGGAAAGAGATCTGGAACTATTACGCGAAAATGGCGACCAATATACAGATCTGTTGCTGGAGCTGGTTGAATTGGTAGAACAGAACCCCACTATCAACACCTATACGATGCTGGGGCATTGCTACGGCACACCACTGGGCAATCAGCTCACGCAACTGCTCAAGAACGAAAAGATCACGCCGATGGAAGGAGTGGCCAGCGAGTTTCAGTACCTGATAGACACCCTGCTTGCCGACGCCCGCAAGAAGCAGTTCAAGAAGCAATTGCTGGAACAACTGAAGCCCCGCGTGCGCTCTCCTGGCTCGCAGAATTTGCAATAAACCGGTCGTTGGCATGCTTGCCTCGTTGAGGCATAATGCCCGGCTCTTTTCCAGTCCACGCTCATTTTGGTCGAATGTGACCACTCACGGGAAGCCATGTCTGAAACTCGCGTAACCCAACTGCCTCAAACCGGCCTCAAGGCCCTGATCGCCAAAGGGAAAGAACAAGGGTATCTGACCTATACCGAGGTCAACGACCACTTGCCGGAATCGATTTCCGATCCGGACCAGGTGGAAGACATCATCCAGATGATCAACGACATGGGCATGAAGGTCTATGAGACCGCGCCCGATGCCGACACCCTGCTGATGAACGAAGGCGATGGCAACACCGACGAAGTGGCCGCAGCCGAAGCCGCCGCAGCACTGGCTGCCGTGGAGAACGAAGCTGGCCGCACTACTGACCCGGTGCGCATGTACATGCGCGAGATGGGCACGGTGGAACTGCTGACCCGCGAAGGCGAGATCGTGATTGCCAAGCGCATCGAAGAAGGCTTGCGCGAACTGATGAAGGCAATGGCCTGCTTCCCCGGCACGGTCTCCCACATCCTCAAGGAATACGATGGCGTTGACGCGGAAGAGCGCCGCCTGAGCGACATCATCTCCGGCTATCTTTCTACCGACGATGACGTGGAAGTGCTGCCGGTAGCGCTGGTGGAACCCGAAGTCGAAGAAATCGCCGTTGTCGAAGATGACGTGAAGGACGATGACGACGAAGTCCTGGCCGCTGACGATGACGAAGCCGCCACCGGCCCCGATCCAGAGGAAGCCCGTCTGCGTTTCGGCGAGCTGCGCGAACAGTTTGCAGCCACGGAAGCTGTCATCAAGAAGCATGGCCGTCTGCACAAGAAGACACTGGCCGAGCTCGACAAACTGGGCGACGCCTTCAAGACCTTCAAGCTGACTCCGAAGCAGTTCGAACCCCTGCTGGGCCACATCCGCACCGTCCTGCAGCGCGTGCGCCGCAACGAGCGCACCATTCTCACGGTATGCGTGCGCAATGCCGGCATGCCCCGCAAGGCCTTCATCCAGTTGTTCCCCGGCAATGAAGTGAACGAGAAGTGGGTGGACCAGCTGGTCGCCATGAAAGAGCCATGGTCAGAGTCCATCGGCAACTTCAAGACGGAAATCCTGCGCGCCCAGAAGAAGCTGGTGGCGCTGGAGAAGGAGAACGGCGTCAGCGTTGCCGAGATCAAGGAGATCAACCGCAACATGTCCATCGGCGAAGCCAAGTCACGGCGCGCCAAGAAAGAGATGGTCGAGGCCAACCTGCGTCTGGTGATCTCCATTGCCAAGAAGTACACCAACCGCGGTCTGCAGTTCCTCGACCTCATTCAGGAAGGCAACATCGGCCTGATGAAGGCAGT